>JBEAZU010000381.1:0-5827 GCA_041169945.1 Bacteroidota bacterium | reverse complement strand
CACATTTCTTTGGCATTTCTTGAGGCCACATCACGTGGTACCAAGTTACCGAAAGAAGGATATTTTCTTTCTAAGAAGTAATCTCTTTCATCTTCAGGAATTGCTTCTGGTTTACGTTTGTCACCTGGTGCTTTAGGTACCCAAACCCTACCATCATTTCTTAATGATTCAGACATCAAAGTCAATTTAGACTGATGATCGCCAGAAACAGGAATACAAGTAGGGTGAATTTGTGTAAAGCAAGGGTTAGCAAACAAAGCACCTCTTTTGTGTGCTCTCCAAGCTGCTGTTACATTTGAACCTTGTGCATTGGTTGATAAGTAGAAAACGTTACCATAACCACCAGTACAAAGCAATACCGCATGACCCGAATGAGATTCGATGGCGCCAGTGACTAAGTTTCTTGTAACGATACCTTTGGCATGACCATCCACTAAAACTACATCAAGCATTTCGGTACGAGGGAACATTTGCACTTTACCCAAACCAATTTGACGGTTCAAGGCAGAGTATGCGCCTAAAAGTAATTGTTGACCCGTTTGGCCACGTGCATAGAAAGTACGTGATACTTGAGAACCACCAAAAGAACGGTTGTCTAATAAACCACCATATTCACGAGCAAAAGGAACGCCTTGCGCCACACATTGGTCAATGATGTTTACAGAAACTTCTGCCAAACGATGTACGTTTGACTCACGTGCTCTGTAATCACCACCTTTGATGGTATCATAAAACAAACGGTACACAGAGTCACCATCGTTTTGGTAATTTTTTGCTGCATTGATACCTCCTTGTGCCGCAATAGAGTGCGCACGACGAGGACTATCTTGAAAACAAAATGCTTTAACATTGTAACCCAATTCAGCAAGTGCAGCAGAAGCCGCACCACCCGCTAAACCAGTACCTACAACAATAATGTCGTATTTACGTTTGTTGGCAGGGTTTACAATTTTAAGGTTGAATTTATGGTTTTTCCATTTATCAGCTAGCGGACCAGCAGGGATTTTGGAATCTAATATCATATCGTTAATTTTAATAAGGTCAATATTGTCATTCAAATTATCCTTTCATAAAAAGGAAAACATATACCGGTATAAAGGCAAATACCGCAGGAATTACATACGCGAATACAGCACCAAAAGCTTTCACAAGAGGTGTATACTTCACATGATTTAACCCTAAGGTTTGGAAAGCACTTTGAAAACCATGGTGTAAGTGAAATGATACGGCCATCATAGAAAGTACATACAAGCCCACAATCAATGGCGATTGGAATGCTTCAATTACTTCTTTGCACAAATCTTTGTAAGGAACCCCTTCAATAACTTGTACTGGAAATCCAGTTTCAAATTTGTATTCCCACCAAAAATCACTCATGTGACCAATGATGAAAGCCAACACAATGGTACCTAATACACCCATGTTTCTAGAATTCCAAGCGCTTTTATTGCTTGCCGCATAGTAGCCTACTGGTCTAGCTTTTTTGTTGTTGATAGAAATCATAATCCCCCAAATGGCATGAACGATGATACTCAAATATAACAAGTAAGAACTTGTTTTGATTAACGGATTTGACGTCATAAACTTAGCGTATAAGTTAAATGATTGCCCTCCGTCGGCCTTTAGTAACTGTAAGTTACCAATAAGATGTACCACCAAGAATGTACACAAGAACAAACCCGTGAGCGCCATGATAAGCTTTTTGCCCAGAGATGAACTGAAAGTAGTAGATAACCAACTCATTTTTTGTTTTTTAGTTTTATATGAATAAACACAAATCCCCGCAATTTAGTAGGACAATCAAAATAATACAATGTATATGGCAAGTATATTTATCTATTTAAAATCTGTCTAAATTGCTAACAAGGATTTCGCATGATATACGTGCATTTTACACTTTATTTTTAATTATAAATTACTGATATTGAAAATGTTAATAATTTTCAGCAGACCCTAATTAAGTATATTGGAAATTACAACTTGAAGTTTTCATTGATGCTAGTTGCAGAAGTTTTTTAGCCATAAAAAAGGAGAGGCCTTACTTAAAATAGCTGAGCCGTGATTTTGACTTCAATGGGTGTAGGCCATTGCCTAAACAATTTACATCCACACAAAACCGGCTACCAAACCTGCAATGATGATAAATGGCGAAGGGATTTTGGTGAAGGTGAGTAAAAGAAAAGTAACCGCCATAATGAGATTGTTAAGAAGGCTAAAAGGCACAGCGTAATACATGCTAAAACTTGCGGCAATAACAAGACCTGAGTTTACTGCATTGATGCCTTCTAAAGAGGCCTTTACCACCCTAAACTGTTTGAGCTGGTCCCAGAACCTGATAATGTAAAATATCAAAAAGGTACCTGGTAAAAATATAGCAATACCGGAAACAATACCACCAATTATTTGTCCGATAATGCCTGAGGACTTCATCGTAAAAGCTCCTAAATAAGCACTAAAAGAAAACACCGGACCAGGAACAATGTGCACCAATGCATAACCAATGTTAAACTCTTGGGCGCTGAGGTAATGTTTAAACTCTACAAATTCTGTGTAAAGCAAAGGAATTAAGGCCTGGCCACCCCCAAAAACCAAACTACCATTTCTATAAAATTTTTGGAATAATTTAATCGGCATCCAATCAAAAACAACGCCCAAAATAGCCGACAATAAGAATACCCCTATCCATAAAAAAAAGTTACTCCATTCGATTTTAAGCGGCTTTTTTTCTTCTAAAGGCTGGCGACGGTATTTGAAGGAAGTAATAAATCCTCCGGCGATGAGCAATAAAGGAAAAAACCAAGGAGAACGAATAAAATACGCCAATACCCCACTTAGCACCATCAATGATATCCCTACTTTGGTAGTAACGGCCTTAAGACTGATGTTATAGGCGGCAAAAGCCAAACAGCCTAAAGCAATGGGTTGTAGGTATCTGGTAACCGATAGCGAAGAACTGTCTAAGTACGATATCAATATGGCTCCAAAAGTCATGATCAATACCGCAGGGGCCATCCAAACCAATAAAGTTAAGTACGCCCAAATTGGGCCACCAAGTCGAAAAGCCAAGGCAACAATGGTTTGGGTAGAAGTGGGGCCTGGTAATATTTGACAAAGGGCATTTAACTCTAATAATTCTTCTTCGGTGATGTACCTTCTTTTGTTTACCATTCGCTCAAACAACATTCCGATATGGGCTTGAGGCCCACCGAATGCGCTTAAGGATAGAATGAGTACATCTTTTAAGAAAATATAGCGTCTAATGGTTTGCAATAGCTTGGGTGATAAGAATGCCAAAAATACAAAAAGCAATCAATAATAGCAGAAGCAATTGTTATAATTGTTTCAAATAATCTTCACCATGCGCCATAAAAAAAGAGTTGGTGATAAAACCAACTCCATTTTTAACTGATATTAAAGATGCTAAGCCTTTAATTTAGGCTTAATCATTTGTAAATGTTATTCTTTAATCACTTTGTTTACCCAATGATCGCTGTCGTTTTTAACCACTAAAGTATAAACGCCAGCCGCAACATGGTCTAAGCTTACTTTTTGTTCGGCATAGCCACCGGTCAATGACAATGTTTTGGTATAAATGATTTGACCTAAAGCATTGAAAATATCTACTACAAATAAAGAAGAAGATTCTGAAATAATTTTTACAGAGAAATGACCATTGCTAGGATTCGGAGAAACCGTCACCATCGCTACTCCTGCTAAATTAACCACTTTTACGTCAGAGAAGTCAAATTTACCATCATAATCAACCTGACGAATTCTGTAATAGTTAATCCCATCAGAAGGATTAATGTCAAGTAGTTTATACGCGTTTACTTGTTGGCTAGTGCCAGCCCCTTTTACAGGAGCACCTATTGCTGTAAAGTGTATCCCATCAATGCTACGTTCTACTAAGAAGTAATCATTATTGGTTTCTGTAGCAGTTTTCCAACTTAACAATACGCCATTTTGATTTTTTACAGCGGTAAAGGATAAGAATTCCACGGGTAAAATATCATTACAACGAGAAAATTCTGAAGTAACAAAAGGACCAGCAATATTTAAGGCGGTTGGTGTGGTTGCAGTAGCGGTAATTTGTGCCACATCGCCTAAAGCAATGGGAGCTGCAAGCGTCAAGGTCCAGATACCAGCAGCATCCGTAGTGGTTGTGCCTAAATAAGAATAGCCTTGACGACCAAAAGCACTGTTACATGTTTGTCTACAAGCGATAGAAGGACCAAAAACTTCAATAATGACATCTTTAGTGGTTTGACCTTTTAAAATACCTGTAATACTGTTTACTGTAGAGGCATTGGTGTCGACACGAATAATGTCGAGCATATAATTGGTATTGGCACTTGCATTTAAATTGATCCCTGTACCAGCATTACAAGCAATGATGTTTCTACGCATCATGATGTTGTTGGTGGCCATACCATTTAAGCTAATACCATCTGTTTGATTGTCGGTGATGGTATTTCCTTCATTTATCCCTGTTCCTCCGATGATAGACGTTTTACCTGCCGTCATGTAAATACCATTTCCTTTACTTGGTTGAAGACCAGCGCCTAGGTATTTGTTCCCTGTTATGGTATTGTTTCTGATGGCCATGTTTTCAGCAGCCGCAGATACAATAATACCATTACCATCGACGGTATTGGTAATGGTATTGTTGGTGAAAGTGGCATTGGTGATGGCCGCAGCTATTGAAATACCATTTTTATTGTGATTGTCTATCGTATTATCTTTTACAGTTGCGTTTACTGCCGCCCCTGTAAAGGCAATACCCGTTTGTGAATTAGTAATAGCATTGTTTTCGATAGATAACAAAGTGGTCGCATTGGCAACTAGAACACCATAAACCGAGCATTTGCTTATTCTATTATTTTTGATGGTATTTAAATTAGAAACAGGAGTACCAGCAACCCAAATACCAATTTCTTCATTCAAGACAATATTTGAATCTGCCATATTTGCACCACCAACGGTACTATTATTGGTACCATATTCTAATGAAATACCACAATTGTCAGCGGTGGCCATGTCTAAAATATTGGGATGACTGTCGATGCCATCAAAAGTACCAACAAAATTTCCTCTAACTTTTGAAAAGGTAGTTTGAACAGTACCCAATCTAGAATTTCTAAAAGCAATCCCTTTGATGTTATTTCCAACTTTATTAGCCCAAACATCACAATTCTTTGCCCCTCTTAAAGCAATACCATCATCACGATTGGGTATGGATGCTATATTTCTACCAATACCTACATAGTTATTGTAGATTACAACTGTATTGTTATTTTGATTAAGTTGTATCCCTGCGCTTCCAGATCCGCCAATTAATCCACTAAAACCAACGGTGTTCCCATCGGTATCATTCATTCCACCAACGGTATCATTTAATATGGTTGCGTTAGAAGCCATTTCATCAAAATAAATACCGCATTGTTGTGTTCCTGTGGCTATACTTCCTGATCCGTCCGCTTTTATGCCTACAAAATTTGCTTTTACAGAAGAGTTCTTTGGAAGTAAAGGACTTGTTGCACCGAGTTGAAAAGCGATACCATTGTTACTTCCTTTTTCAAATACATTATTACCAGAACCTACCACCACATTAGGGCCTTTGACAAAATCACCAACTCTGATGTTGTTTCCTCCATTGATATTAATCCCATTACCTTTATTGCCTACTACATTTCCAAGTTTATCTACACCAACACTATTGCTGTATATTTGGCAGTATTTAGAGTCTTCCACAAATAATCCACCGCCTTTATTACCGTAGATGTAATTTGAGTCAATGATAGTACCTGTTGAGTTGATTACATAAGCC
>JBEAZU010000380.1:0-4875 GCA_041169945.1 Bacteroidota bacterium | reverse complement strand
ATTGCTGTATATTTGGCAGTATTTAGAGTCTTCCACAAATAATCCACCGCCTTTATTACCGTAGATGTAATTTGAGTCAATGATAGTACCTGTTGAGTTGATTACATAAGCCCCTGCATTGGCATTGTTTTTAAATATATTTCCTCTAATGAGTAAAGAATCACATTGTGGGGTAAGTGATTTCCATTCACCTGCCTGTAAACCATTGCCAGAAAACCCATCAACTGTATTGTATAAAATTTTATCATTTTTGGTGTTTCCAAATACTAAACCAGCAGGATTTGCCCCAATTCTAATCGCGGATAAGTTTCCTGATGTTGAAGTTGAATTACAAATATTATTTATGACCGTATTTTTTGAAGTATTGTACAAGTAAACGCAACCCCATGCCGTACTCATATTGAATACATTGTTAGAAATATAGGAAGAAGTTCCTACAAGTTCAAAAAATGCATTGCTAAATGTGAGGTTCGAAATAGTATCATTTTTACCTGTAATAGTTAATACTGCTTGTCCTGTTGATGCTGTTCCTATGATAGTGACAGGGTGGTCAGCTGTGATTTTTACGCCATCAGCACAAAGTTTGGTTACTTGCTGCATACGAGAGGAAAGGTCAACGGTGCTTACTCCAGGAGCAAAAATAATATTTTTTATATTGCCTAAATTTGCTTGAGCTAATCCTTCAATAAAAGTTCCAGAATTTCTAAAAGCACCTTTTGATTCAAGTTTATCCATAAAACCAGCCTGAGGACAATTAATCACAGCATCTTGCTCATTAACAACAATAGGCCACCATGATTGGGGTAATAAACCCTCGTTTGTTACCGTAAATGTTTGTGCTCCAGCAATCAAACTTGAAAGAATAAGAGCAATGGCAAGGGATATTTTTTTCATGGGAATATGAATGTGCTAATTATCTTATCAATACGAAATAGAACAAAAAAGTAAGCGTACTGCTACTTAGGCTTCTATTCGAATATACAATAATATAGAATAATATTGTATGTATCAAGATTTATGGTAAATATCTAATATATAATTGTATTAAGAGGGTAGAGGAACTGCGTTAAACTCCTTCTAGTGGGGAATAGAATATTATTATTTTGACTCTTTATTGATTTTGGTTTCCATTCTTTTTTTGGCCATATCAACGTTGGTCATGTCTAATAATTGCTGAATTGCCTCAATAATAGCCAATTCACATCGTGCATCATTTTGAGAAAAAGCCGCTAATTTATTGGCTTCTTGGGCTTTTCTGATATCACTAATGATGACATTATTGGCTTCGTACCACGATTTCTGTACTGTAATTTTTGTTTCAATATGTTTCAAGGCATCTAAACCCACAATGGCCAGGTTGCTTACATTTTCAGACATTTTGAGTAAACTTTTAAGCGCAGGAACGGTTAAAGAGATACGAATAAAATCATCATGGTTGTCACGCCATTTTTTTAAATATTTATCAATTTCTAGTTTATCAGCGGCTGATCTCGAATGGCTAAAGCTATGGATATAATTACCAAATATCCTTGCATCATAAGCATCCACAACAGCAGCATCGGTTAACAATGACAAAGGAGCGTATGTTTTATACATTTGTCCTTTTTGATTTCGTACATGGTATTTATAAGGCTCCATTACCCCTAACAAAACTTCAACCGGTTTTATATCTACTTGATTGGAAAGCAATTGCACAATGCTTCTTGGATTGCTTAAGTGAGTAACGTTAGTTTCTTCGAGTAAAATGGATACTTTATCTAAGCGTTTGTACATCCCTGCGATGTCATTTAAAGAAGCGGGTGACCATAACCTTTCAGCAATGGCAGCTGTTCGTGGCCAAAGTCTAGCATCTAAGCTCGCAGAATTCACCACGTCACTCCACATCATTACTGCTGCGCCCAAAATGCTTTTTTCTTGTAGGGCTGTCAAGCTGTTTCTTTTGTCTTTGTCGGTATGGATTTCAAAAGGCGGCAAAGGGTCGTTGGTATAATGGGTTTGCGCTGGAAGCATTTGGTCTAATTCATACCCATACGACAATAAAGTTTGATAACCTTCCATGGCGTTGGTATAAATCGCTGTTTTGTCATTTTTGGACTGAAGGATAGTGCTTTTATCCAAATCGTCAACCTTCATTTCATCCCATGCGATTAATTTTTTAGCCGATTTTTTAAGTGCTTTCCCTATTCTATTGGTAAAATAAAGTTGTAAAGCATTGGAGGTATACAAACCATTTTTTTTCAAAAAATCATTATTCCCAATCATCAATGTTTGATAATCATTAAAATCACCACCAAGGTGAAAGTAATTGTCTTGGAACAAATTGGCTATTTCGGGGAGTAATTTTTCTAGGAAAAGATATGTTTTTTCGGAAGCAATATTTAAAATTGTTGGATGAGTAACACCAGTTCGTTTAAGTTCTAAGGGCGGTGTTCCAAGGGAAAATTCTGGATAGGCAATCAATAGGGCAGTTGCTCTATGGGGTAAATTGATTTCAGGAATAATCCTTATACCTCTGTCGGAGGCATATTGAACAATATCTTTGATTTGCGCTTGGGTATAAAATTGACCATCGGAAGCCAATTGATGCAATTTTGGAAACAATTTTGATTCAATTCTCCATCCTTGGTCGTCGGACAAATGAAGGTGAAGCACGTTCATTTTAACCATGGCCAAGGCGTCAATATTTCTCTTCAGCACATCCTCTGCAATAAAATGGCTCGATACATCAATCATCAAGCCTCTCCAAGGAAATCTAGGGGCATCTTTAATCTCCACTAATGGAAAATAATAGCCATATTCATCACTACTCAATAATTGAGACAGGGTTTCTAGGCCATGCATAATACCTAAATCGGTTTCTGCTTCAAGTATTATTTTATCGACTTTTACACTCAGGCTATAAGTTTCATTTTCAAATAAATGCAAGGCGCCTTTTCGGCTCACATTGATTTGCATCACCGGAAAGGCAGGTCTTTGAGGGTGGTTTTCAGAGATGATGCTTTGGGTAAAAAATATCCCCGTACGGCCATCAATTCGTCTCAAAAACCTATTGGTATAATCAAAAAGGCGTTTATCTGCCCCTTCGGGCACGGCTATGCAAAAGTCTTGCGTGAGTTTATGTTTGCCCAAGGAAACATTAATTTCTTGAGGCCAAGGCATTAAGGCACTAGCATTCCATTCCACTACTTGAGCGAAAGAGATTGTATCACTACAACATAAGCTTAAAATGACAAGGATTAGGATTTTAACTTTCAAGTGGGGAGTTGAGGTAAGGTTTAAAGCAGTTGTTGATGCAATTTATCTAGTTCGCTTAAAAACTGTTTACGTACTTCTTTGGCGTAAGGGTTTTCATTTTCTATGGTCAAAAACAAGTCCATTGAATCTTGCCCTAAGTTTCTTTTAATATCCAATAAATATTGATAAGCGGGGGTTTTTTGTTCTACATCCGGGATATCCATGTTGTTGACAGCTCTCCCAACAAAATGTGTCAAGGCTTGCACATAGGCCATTTGTTGGTCATGCAGGTCTGGAGATCGTTCTAAGACATTGAGTTTTAAGGTTTGACTAAAAAATTTTCTCATGCTTGCCGTTCTACTGGTTCTTACGGGGCAGAGCACAAAATTTAATCCTTCAATACCATTTTTTCCACTTTGTGGGCCAAATAAAGGATGTGTGCCTACAATTTGAACTGTTGAAGGCAAATGCTTTTCCATCAATTGCATGGGTTTTACTTTCACCGACGAAACATCTACCACCAATGCATTGGTTTGCACAAAGGGTACAATATCTAAAATTACCGATTCTAAAAATTGAACAGGCACTGCCAATACTACAATTTCTTTGGAAGCCACTTCTTTAAGCGATGCAAAGTTTACCTGAAGGGCTTTGCACTCCACACTTAGGTCTCTTTTGTCATAGACAGATACCTTAAAATATGGACTTAAATAAGGCATAATGAATTTGCCAAAACTCCCAAAACCAATAAAACCTAATTCTCTTTTGTGTGCCATGCATTTAGTTTTTAGTTCAGTGTTTAGAGTTCAGTGTTAAAAATTAAGCGTTCTTGTTTTTAGCTTTTATATTGTGTGTAAAATAAAACTGATAAGTTTTAAAACTAAAAAACCTCAACTAAAAAACCTCAACTGAAAACTATTCCACCTTTAACAATTTGGCTTTGACGGCCTCCACCGCATTTTTTACTTTGCCTACTTCGATGACAGAAGCGGCTTGGTCGAGTTTGTTTTGCTCAATGTCTTTTTGAAGTTGGATCAATTCGTCGGCATTGTCTCTTAATTTTTGTTCTAAATTAAGCTTTTGTTGTTTGTTGCGCTCCACCTTATTGACCAAATCACCACCAAGGCGCACTTTTTTATCTTGCACCTTTACGGTTTGTGAAAGCACTTTTTCTGCATCTTTGATTTGGTCGTTGATGTCTTCTCGGTAAACCATCACCGCAAAATCATGGAGTATTTTTTCTGCAGTACTGTATTTGGCAGGATCATCTTTGGTGGAAACATAAGCTTTTCCCATTTCAATGGACCAAAATACTTTAGAACCTTTATCGCTTTGGGTAATCGTAGAAATAATATTAACGGGTGTACTTGATATACCGCTAATATTGGCTATTGCTACCGTATAAATATTTTTTGAAGATTCCACTTTGCCAAATTCTTTCAGTTTTTTAAGCCATGATTTTTCTGTGATTTCTTGTTCTAAGAGAATAATGGTCGACATTCCTTTTCTTGTCACATTATCAATGGTCTCTTCATGTTCGGTTACCATCACTTTTTGGGCAAAAGAAGGGAAAGCAATCACCATTAAAATACAGCTTATTTTAATGAATTTTTTGGGTGTTAACATAATAAAGGTCAGTAG
>JBEAZU010000379.1:0-2591 GCA_041169945.1 Bacteroidota bacterium | reverse complement strand
CCGACTCCACTAAACATACAGTGAAGGAAGAATATTCTATACGCTCCATCAGAGACAGTACAAGAGAAGGATTATACCACCGATACTACCCCAATGGTAAAACTGAAGCTTTGGCCTATTTTAAAAACGGTAAAAACGACAGCTTATATACCGAATTTTATGAGGATGGAAAAATCAAATTAAACGTTCCCTTCAAAGACAATAAAAGAAATGGAGACCTGATTATCTATGATTCTGATGGCAAAATCACCCAAAAAGGAACATACGTCAATGACTCATTGATTGGGCCTTTTGCTACGTATTACCCTGACGGGAATTTAAAAACAGCATGTACTTTCAGGAAATTTCAAATTGAAGGCATTTTAAAAAATTATTATGTGGATGGTAAACTCAAAAGTGAAGCCAATTACAAAGCCAACAAACCCGATGGCTTAACCAAAACCTATTACCCTTCAGGCATCCTCAAAACGGAAGAAAACTACAAAGCCGGAATTCTGCATGGGTTTTTCAGGACCTACCACACCAATGGAAAACTAGATACAGAATCAGAAAATAAAGAAGGATCTAAAAATGGTACCTACAAAACCTATAACGCCAACGGTGCACTTTTAATAGAAGGTAACCTCGTAGATGGCATACCGCATGGCAAAACCAAATCCTATTATGAAACAGGTGCCAATAAGAATATATTTTCATACACCTACGGTAAAAAAGAAGGCAAATGTTTGATGTTTTTTGAAAATGGCAAATTAAGAGAAAAAGCATTTTACAAAAAATCTGAAACAGAAGCACAGATTAAAACCTATTATCCCAACGGCAAAGTAAAACAAAAATATTCGCTATTGAATGGCAGCAAAGAAGACGAATGCATCAGCTATTTTGAATCTGGGAA
Organism: Bacteroidota bacterium; assembly: GCA_041169945.1. Classification (GTDB taxonomy): domain Bacteria; phylum Bacteroidota; class Bacteroidia; order Cytophagales; family UBA9547; genus CALPQG02. The sequence continues at coordinate 1,699 of JBEAZU010000379.1, read as the reverse complement.
TAAAGCAACGGTAGAAAATTACAAACAAAACAAACTGGTGGGTGAAAGGCTTATTTATGATGAGCACAAACATTTGATTGGAAAAGAAAACTACAATGTTGCCGGCAAAAAAAATGGCATGAACTACGAATATTACAGTTCAAATGGCAAAATAAAAGTTTCTACCACCTACAAAGCCAATTTAAAACATGGTGCCTATAAAACTTATTTAGAAAATGGCATAAAAGAAGCTGAGGGAGAATATTACAATAATTTACAACACGGTAAATGGAATTATTATAATCCGGATGGCACCTTACTCAAAACCAGTATATACAAAATGGGCGTTTTACAGGATTCATTGTAATCCAATTTCAAACACATCATCGCCATAACCCCATCACAATGTCCACCAAAGAACGTATTTTAGTATTTATATTGGCCAGTATAAACTTTACCAACATCGTTGACTTTATGATCATGTTGCCTTTGGGACCTTCTCTGATGAGAATTTTCAATGTGACGGACCAGGAGTTTGCTTACGTGGTTTCGGCTTATGCCATCAGCGCTTTTGTAAGTGGCTTCACCGCCGCCTTTTTTGTAGACAATTTTGACCGTAAAAAACTTCTCCTCTTTGCATATTCAGGTTTTATCATTGGCACATTTGCCTGTGGCATTGCCCCAAATTACACTTTATTGTTGTTGGCGCGCATGGTGGCAGGATTATTTGGAGGATTGATTGGCGCACAAATACTCTCCATTTTAGCCGATTCATTTCCAATTGAAAGAAGAGGAATGGCCATGGGATTTTTGATGGCCGCATTTTCTGTGGCTTCCGTCATTGGTGTTCCCTTGAGTATTTACCTGGCTTCCGAATACAATTGGCACATGCCGTTTACCGCCATTTCAGCATTGGGATTGGTCATTTTAGGTTTTGTAATCAAGTACGTACCTTCCATGACCGGACACATTGAAAAGGTAAAACACAAAAATAAATTTGATGTTGTGACCCGTATTTTTAAAGATAAAAATCAGGTCAATGCCCTCCTATTCAGTTTTACTTTAATGTTTAGCCACTTCGCCGTGATTTCATTTATGTCACCCTACATGGTTAAAAATGTAGGGTTTTCAGAAAAGGAATTGGCCTATATCTATTTATTTGGAGGAGGCGTCACCATCTTTACAGCGCCATTAATTGGTAAATTATCTGACAGGTATGGTAAATATAAAATCTTCAGCATTTTTGCTGTAATGGCGGTAATACCACTAATCGTACTGACCAATTTAGGGCAAACTTCCATGGCTACGGCCTTGATTTTCACCAGCTGTTTCTTTATCATTTCAGGAGGAAGAATCATTCCAAGTCAGGCATTGATTTCGGCTGTGGTTGACCCGCAACACAGGGGAAGTTTTATGAGTGTCAATTCTTCTATACAACAACTAGCCACGGGATCAGCAGCTTTTGTAACAGGTTTGGTCGTTTATACCGATGCACAACACCATTTTCACCATTTCAATTATATTGGTTATGGCTCTGCTTTTCTAAGTATAGTGTGTATCGTGATTGGCAGAAAGTTGACGATTAAGAGTTAGGAGTCGAGCGTCTTGAGTACAGCGTATAGGGTATAGAGTATAGGGTATAGGGTATAGGGTAAAGGGTAAAGAGTACAGAGTACAGCGTACAGGGTAAAGAGTACAGGGTAAAGAGTACAGGGTAAAG
>JBEAZU010000378.1:0-4044 GCA_041169945.1 Bacteroidota bacterium | reverse complement strand
TGGCTTTCGCTGAAAAACACGCCAAGATGCTGCTTGGCTTAGGAATGTTTCACTCCACCGCCTTCGCTGACAAACCAGAAAAGCAAGAGAATAGAAACAAAACCATGGCATACATCCAAGAACATGGCGTGCCCGCATTTATCAAGCCATTTGTGCCCGCTTTATTTTTTCATACCTCCAGAAAAACCCTTGAAAAAGCCATTGACAACACCATACAAATAGGCCTTCAAACAAGCATTGACACCGTTTTAGCCGTAACAGTAGCCATGAGGGACCGTAAAGATCGTACACAGGTATTAGCAGACTTGAACATCCCTGTATTATACATTATTGGCAAACAAGACACCGCCGTTCCATTGGAGATGAGCATGGCTCAAATTGAAATTCCTAAAAATTGTATGGTACAAATCTTAAACCACACAGGGCACATGGGCATGTTTGAACGCAAAAAAGAAACCCTTTTGATGATTAAAAACTTTTGTGAAATGGTGTAAAATGACCCTAACCTGTGGGAGATTTTATTCATTTCAAATCAAATAAGGAAATTATGAAGCTTATATAGCACCCTCATCAGCTGTAAAAAATAACATCTCCACTACAGTCCAATCATGGCGCCTTCTTTGAGGGCATACCTAGAAGTGATTATTTTTTTAAATTGGTACGTATCAATTAAATATTTCGTTAAACAAGAAGCCACTACAATCATTTCAACCCTCAAGGGAATCATCCCAGGAATCGCCAAACGTTCTGCACTTGTTTTTTGCATAAGGTCGGCATGGATTGCCAAATAGCTATCCAAAGGCAAAACATTGGCATGAGCAGTTGGAATAGGAAGCTGATTTTTAGCACAATGAATATCCAAATACGTATCGAAAGCACCAGAAGAGCCCAATAAAACGCGAGGTTGATAAGTATCTACCGCCAGGTGTAAATCACTTAACTCATCATGAAAATGATTGATAATATTGCTAATTTCAATACTAAGGATAGGATCAGATTTGTGGAATTTTTCAATAAGGCGTAACCCTCCAATATCAACACTTTGTTTCCACAAAATCCCCTCCTGGTTACAAATGATAAACTCCACACTTCCTCCACCAATATCCACTATCATGGAGGTTTGGTCTTGGATGGCACCGCTCAATTTCACCCCTTCATAAATCAATTGTGCTTCTTGGTCCCCAGAAATAATGGTCACGTCAAAACCTGTTTGGGTTTTAATTTGTGCACAAACCTGCTCCGCATTTCGTGCATTTCTAAAAGCACTGGTAGCAATTACGGCTACAGGAGTCCCTAATTGAAATGACCCTATCGTGGTTTTAAACTTCAACAAAGCGGCAATGGCTCGTTGTAAAGCTTGTTCGGTAATCATACCAGCCATCATCCCTTGTTCACCAACTTTTACAGATTCTTTCACATCGGCCAACACCAACAATTCCCCATTGACCAACTTGGCAACAAGCAGGTGAAATGTATTCGTGCCGAGATCGAGTATCGCTTTGGTCATGTGCTTGTGGGTTTGTAAGCTTAACGATTATAATTTTGGAAGAGTTCTGTATCGCAAGATAAATTAGGCTTCAATTTTTTGAACTAAGCCTGCCAATCTTTTATGCAAGGCATTGAAAAACTGATACCTCATTTTTTCAGACATACCGCTAATTTGGGTAGACTTTGAAATCAAGTTTTTGATCCACAAATCGGTTTCTTGGCAAAAAGAAAAATTATTGGTACTCATGCTATTGAAAGTATTAAAAGAAAAATAAATCAACTTCACCTCATTCATACTTACCTGAATGCAATTATTGCCGATGGTAACATCACTTTGATACAAGGTGTAATTAGGTTTTTCGGTTGGAAGTTTGCCACGTTCTTTAGTCCCCATTTCGGCATCTTGTTGCACCGTATCAATCATGTCTTTTAACTGTTCACACACCGCAATGGCATGTTCCTTTTGTTCAAATAAGCCAGACTCCCAATAAAACTCAATTTGTTTAAGAATAATCGCCATAGTATCTTCTGTCCACACTTCAATAGAAGGTATTTTTACATACAAATCATAAATCTCTTTCGCTGTTTGGGTCAAGGCGCTGTCGACTAAAGTAGGGTTAAACTTTTTACCATTGTACTGAGGAGAATTTAAAATAGATTTATTCCAATAGTACAGTTTAAAAGCGGTTAATAAATCGTATTTAAAGTAATGGAAGATGGGAAGGTCTTCAGAAGTAAAAACAATTTGTTTGTTTTCTACCGCATTTATTTTTTTCATTTCCTCTAATATCCCATTCAAATACAAAGGCAAACTTGCATCATCGGGAGGAAGAGGGCGGTATTTAAAATTTACCGAATCAGACCGTTGGGAATTCAAATCGTCTAACGCAATTTTAAAGTGATTACACAAAGCCATCAATTCTCCAATATTCAATAAAGTTTCTCCTCTTAAGCGTCGGTATGCACTATCGTTGCTGATGGTTAACAAATCTGCAATCGAATCAACCATGGCAATATTGGCTGGCAATTGCTTTTTGATTAACTCAAATAAATAGTTTTGCAATTTGAACCCGTCTTTAGAAATATTCATACGTATTTTCCGCTTTTGAAAGCATGTAATTTCTGCAAAATATCCCAAAGCAACAAATGCATTTGCAAATAATGCAAATCAATGTCCAATAGTGAATCAAAGCAGTGTCTCCTTTGCAAAAGGCACAAGGAATCTTCCTTTTTGGCTTTGAAATCCGTTTTCATTCCCTCCCATGAGGCCTTAGCTTTGTAGAAACAAAAACCAAAATATTATGAAAAAGATAGCCATTACCATCGCCCTTGTAAGCATTTCAATTATTGCATCCTTTGCACAACGCAGCAAAGTAACGGTCTTAAATATAGACACCAAAGGCATCAATGTAGACCCCGTGCAAATGGGTGGCATTGTACGAACAGAATTAGACAAATTGGATACATTTGAAGTGATGGATCGATATGATGTCAGTTATGTCATTGAAAAAAACAAACTCAACACCTCCAATTGTTACGGTAAAATATGTTTGGTTGAAACAGGAAAGCTTATCAATGCAGACAAAATTTTAACGGGCAGTGTGGAACTTATTGTAAAAACGTATGTCGTTACCCTCAAATTAATCAACGTAAAAACAGAATCTGTAGAACGCACGGAAATCATTGAATTTTTAGAACTCCCCGATGAATTGCAAGTCATGGTCAATATCACTTTAAGTAAAATGTTTAACAGGTTTGTTGACCCTACTACCTTGGAAAGGTTAACCAAAAAAAACAACTATGAAAGCGCCGTGAACAACCCTAATCAAAATACATTAAAATTAAATGGGCCAAGAATGGGATTTATTGCTTTCACCGGGCAACAAGGTCGTCAAATTGGAGAAAGCTCTTCAAAAGGTGGTAATGATGCATTTCCGGTCATGTTTCAATTTGGATATCAATTTGAAAAGCAATATTTAAATGAAGGAAATTTTCAAGCCCTATTTGAATTTGTCCCTATGGTTACCGGATTAGACCAAGGCAAATTTTTCCCAAGCATCACCATTATGAATGGTTTAAGAAGTAATATAAGTGGTTGGGAAGTTGCATTTGGGCCTACCTTTAGTTTCGATAAAAAAGCGGATGGCTATTTTGAAAACGGAGAATGGCACCTCGAAAAGGATTGGACCAAACAAACAGCCAATCCTTTTGAAATCGTTAACAGAAGCGATAGCAGAGGAGATGTTGCCCTTACCTCCAACTTTGTCATTGCCGTTGGCAAAACCATTAAATCCGGCAAAATGAATATCCCCATCAATGGCTTTATCATCCCTACCAAAACAGGTGTTAGGTTTGGTATATCGTTTGGCTACAATGCGAAAAAAAAATAAATATATATATAGATATAGGCGTTTAGGTCGCATTGTTTTTCTCCATTTTAAGCGAAAAGGAGTATTTTTTATGAACTTTACTAGTAGTAAATTGAATATTGTCCCTAAATTATTCCTTCTATTGTACCGAAAATGATATGGCTCTCTATAATTAATAGTAATATAG
>JBEAZU010000377.1:0-4532 GCA_041169945.1 Bacteroidota bacterium | reverse complement strand
GTTCTAGACGTGCTTTACGGTCTTTTCTTTCTCTTACCGGATTGGTTTTAGATTTTAAATGGGCTCTTCTTCTGTATTCAAAAATCAAGTTTCTTACTTGAATTTCTTTTTCAGACACACCAGCACCTGCAACTGCACCTGTGGTAGTAGCGGCAGCCTCTTCCCCAAACTTAAAGGTAGCAAGGTCAAAACCTTCAAAAAACTTCTGCCATGAAACATCAACAGACTGATTGTCTTTCTTATAGTCTTCATACAAACCCTCAATTACATTATTGTGGGCGTTACTTAGATAGGAGTATTTATCCATCAAATTATCATTTATAGACTACAAAGGTACAAAACATCCCTAAAAAGCAAAACCGTAAAACCGTGTTAGCAGTTTTAATTAAAATACTTAACAATTCAATAATATTGAATGCATCATTTAAAGCACAGCCAATATCTTATACCACAAACACTTATAAATATAATTTTATAGGTTAATGTACTAATAAATTAAAATTAAAATTTATTGAAAAGAAATAGATAAAGGAAAGCAGTATTTAGGACTGCTGAAAAAGTCAAAAGCAACAAATAAGGAATGTTGAGTTTTTAGTGTTGAGTAGTGTAATGTAGAAAGGTAACAAACAGGGTTTGCTTAAAAACGCCTATAGATTTTAATCTAGCATATAGCGCAATATTAGTAGGTACTTGGCGCGAAGGATAGTAATGTAAAACCCCGAAGCTCAGCAAGGTTTGCAATGGATAGCCTGGACACGCCTAAACCTTACTATTGCTAAATTATATTTTAAAATAGCACAATAAATCCTTTTCTCCTTTTAACATTTTAGATAACTAGGGCTTGCTGAAAAACGCGCTTACCAATAAATCTTTACACCAAGGCCTTAGCCATTATTTTTCTGCAATATAATCATTCAAATACGAAAACTGATTCGTTAGCACGCCATTTTGAGCAATGGTGGCCCTAGCGATGATACGCTCTTGGTCGCCATTCCACAAATTAGGAATAATGATTTTTGTTAAAATATCGCCAAAATCATGAGAAGCATTTCTTGGCAATTCGCCAGGTAAATTATCTACTGCCATCAAGGTAATATTTTTTTCACTTACAAAAGCCCGGTCCAATTGCTCCGTCAAAGGATTGTAATCATAAAAAGGATCTTCAATAGACGACGCCCTTATTGTAGCAGGAATAGAACCATTGATATCACAAGTAATATCGGCAATGACTTTGATTTTAAAAGTAGACTGTTTCATTCTTTGTTTGGTAAATAACAAAGGGGCATGAGGATGCCAATAAGCACAAGCCAACAACAAATCCGTAACTTTGGTAAAGCGGTAAAAACTTGACAAATAATCTTCTGGATGATCGTGAAAGTGCTTTTTATCAAATGGTTTCCCCTGTTTATGCACATGATAATCTTCACTATTTAATTGAACAAATACCGGTGTAGTAAAATTTTCATAAAGGTATTGATCGATGCTCACTTCGGGAATATTCATGACTGCCATCATTTCTTTTGCCCCATTTGCCACCCTACCATTGCCTGTAATGAGTATTTTAATATTGGGCAATAGAATTTTTTTACATTCCTGTTTAACTTCCTCAAAATCGACACATTGGTAAGCCCTTTTCAATTGAAACAAACCATACCGTTGCCCATAAGTAAGTACCCCATTATAGGCTCCGACAATACCAGCATAACGACCAAAAGCAATCATACGATTTCCTTGTAAATCAGTAATACATTCATAATCGATCAAACGAATATCTTTTTTCAAAATCGTTTGTAATAAGGTACGGTTATAAGGTTGTTTTTTAATGGTATGAGAAAAGAAAAAATAGGTTTTATGGGGAATCAAATTAGAAACCTGCACTTCTTTCACCCCAAATAGCACCTCGCAATCACTTAAATCTTCCCTTAATTCAAACCCCGCATTGACATAATCGTCATCAGGAAAGCACCTGATATGACTAGGCTGTACGTATATTTTAATGGCAGGAAATTGTTGGGTTAAGGCAAGGCAATGTGCAGGCGTTAAAGCCACCCTTCTATCATGAGGAATGCGCCCTTCTCGAAGAATACCAATAAGCAATGGTTTCATGTAGGTTGAATTAAAGAGAATACGACCAAAGAAATAAAATTAATTCGCAATAAAAAACGGGTAGCAGAAAGCTTAGTTGTCAATTGTTGAATATTATTTTAAAACTACTCTTTTTTGCGTAATAAAGCATTTAAAAGTTTTGATTCATTTGATACTTTAAAATAATTTTCGACAATAGCATAGCTAATCAAAGCTGACAATACGCCCAAAATAGCCCCCACATACACATCCCTTAAAAAATGTTGGCATAAATACATCCTAGAAATGGCCACATTGAGCGCTACAAAAAAATAGAGCATTGAATACCATTTATTTTTGGTATAAAGCGTCAATAGCATCGCAAGTGCAAAAGCTGAACCAGTATGACCAGAAGGAAAACTATTGAAATGGTGCACATCTACCCCATCTACCAAATACAATTTAAATTTACCAAAGAAGTATTTCACAGGCCTGTTTTCATTTTCAAAAATAAAGCGTTTTGGAATTTGTACCATTAATGTGGACAACACAAAGACCAAAATACCCATCAAAGCATGGTAATAAGAAATAAATAAAAACAAGATTAATATCAATATACCAAAAAACAAACCATCTCCAAGATGGGTAACATATTTAAAATAATAATCGGCTTCAGGAAAATGAAATGCATTGATAAACAATATTTCATCCCCTTGATGGTGCGTAACCAAATACAAGGCTCCGAGTATTACATACCCGAGCAGTAGCAAAAAGAAGGCTATATTTTGTTTAATTAATTGCAATAAATATAATTATAAAAAAACAGCCTATTGTGTAAAGTTACACAATAAGCTATTTTCAAGATTAGTACTGAATTTCAAGATCACGTTCATCATGCGTATATGGCCCTTCATAAGGCACGCCAGCAGCATTGATTAACTCAACCAACATGTGATGTTTCCCAGGTGTTAAACCTTTGATTTGGTAAGGAGCCCATTCGTGCAAATAAAATTCTGTATCATCGTCAATGGAAACCAATACACGATCGCCACCTTTTTGTAATTTTACATTTTTAACAAAGAAATCTATCAATACAAATTTACCTTCTCTAGGGTGAGGTAAATTCAAGAAAATCATAGGTTGATCGAGGTTAATTTCTCTTTTCTCATCCACCCCAACATTCAATTGAGTAAGTTGATACGTATTGTCCCCTTTTAAACTAATACCATGCTTGTCACATAAAAAAGCAATAGACAAATAAGCCCCTTTATTGCCTATCGACACTTTTTTATCTGAATCATAAATATGTCTTTCTACTCCCCCTTCAATAGCCAATCGCACAGAATGTCCGTTTACGAAGGGAAACTTATCTGTGTTAAATTTATAATGTAAATCCCCTACTTCGACTCTTTGCATGTGTTTAGGAGAAATCAATTCCAAGCCGGCCTCGGTATGCCCTTGGTCGAATATGTATTTAGAAATACTTACATTAGAACTTGGTTTTGAGGTATTTTGATGGGTAGAATCTTCTTTAACAATAAGATTCACATCACTAGTACTTGTTTCTGGTTTCTCCGAAACGCCACAATTGGATAACAAAAAGGTAAGCCATAATATTGAAATTGCATTAAAAGCTTTCATATTGGTCATGATTTTAAATATCATTTTGGTAATGTCGCCTGAACATAAGCGTAAATTTTAATTTCATTATTGTAAACAAAATCAAAGTAATATAAATTAAACGCTAAAAGCAATACCTCGGCTTAATTCTCTCTATTTTAAAGTAATAATTCGATTCAACTGTTAGTTGTGCAACAGAACAATGGTTGCCCCATCCCCCCCCCTGTCGGCATGTTCATTGCTCATCGATAGTATTTGACGAATCCCTTTAAGTCTTTCTCTGATCATGGTCCTTAAAATACCATCCCCTCTTCCATGAATAATTTTCACTTCCGAAAAGCCTAAAATGATGGCATTGTCTACCAAATGTTCTACTGCATTCACCGCTTCTTCCCCTCTAAAACCACGCACATCCAGGGTACTACTAAAGTTGAGTGTTTTTTCGCTAATCTGTTTTGAAATACTGGAGTTTTTTGCTTTAAAAGTTTTAGTAAATACCCCTTTTGAAACACGTTCGACTCTATTCACTTTGAGGGTGGTTTTAATGTCGCCAAAAGCAACCAATACATCTTTTCCTTTCAATTGCAACACTTCCCCCATGGTTTCTTGCCCAATGATACGCACAAAACAACCCACTTCGATAGGACCTTTCTCTAGTCCTTGTATTGGTGCAACAATGGTTTCGGGAATCATTTCAGGCTCAATGGCTTCTTTCAAAACCTCAATATCTTCTCTCAATATTTTGATGATGTCTTTGTCGGCTTTGTGGTCTTTGATGTCTTTGATGGTGTTTTCAATTTTTTTATTGACCGACTGCAACAATATTTTAGCTTCCGTTTTAGCGGCAT
>JBEAZU010000376.1:0-3547 GCA_041169945.1 Bacteroidota bacterium | reverse complement strand
GGCAGGCGGTTCGATATCGTGAATGCTTGTGTGTGGAATATCATAGATGAAAACGGAACCTACCAAGGACAAGCCGCCATGTTTGCCCAATGGGAATACCTCTAACATAAGCCTTCAGACTGAAACTTTTGGTTAAAAAAAAGCACGGCTCTTATTAAATTTTACCACCACTAATTAAAGTCAAGACATTTAATATCAGCAGTTTATGTAAATAATCATTGAAAGAAAATATATCAAACCATGATAAGTACCTAAATAAACAGCAAAATCACCACTTAATTAAGTATTTTTTTCACACATTTGTAATGTAAATGTGACTACTTATTCTCGTTTACTTGAAGTCACTAAATTGTCAACTATCTCAAATTAAATAACAACATGGCTAATTATTTTAACACGCTTTCTTTAAGAGAAAAATTAGAACAACTAGGACAATGCGAATTCATGGACAGCTCAGAATTTACTGAAGGTGTAGAAGCATTGAAAGGCAAAAAAATTGTAATTGTAGGCTGTGGCGCTCAAGGCTTGAACCAAGGTTTAAACATGAGAGATTCAGGACTTGACATCGCTTATACCCTTCGTCAAGAAGCAATTGATGCAAAAAGAGCCTCTTTTGTAAGTGCAACAGAACATGGTTTCAAAGTAGGTACGTATGAAACATTAATTCCTACGGCTGATTTAGTAATCAACTTAACGCCTGATAAACAACATACACCTGTTGTAACAGCGATTATGCCATTGATGAAAAAAGGAGCTACCTTGTCATATTCACATGGTTTCAACATCGTGGAAGAAGGGATGCAAATCCGTAAAGACATTACCGTAATTATGGTAGCGCCTAAATGTCCAGGATCTGAAGTAAGAGCTGAATACGTAAGAGGTTTTGGGGTACCAACCTTGATTGCCGTGCACCCAGAAAATGATCCAGAAGGAAAAGGTTGGGCTTATGCCAAAGCTTATGCCGTTGCCACTGGTGGTGATAGAGCAGGGGTTTTAAAATCTTCTTTCGTAGCGGAAGTAAAATCTGATTTAATGGGCGAACAAACTATTCTTTGTGGTTTGTTACAAACAGGTTCTATTCTTTGTTTCGACAAAATGGTTGAAAAAGGAATTGACAAAGGCTATGCTTCTAAATTAATTCAATATGGTTGGGAAGTAATTACCGAATCATTGAAACATGGTGGTGTGAGCGGTATGTTTGATAGACTTTCAAACCCTGCGAAAATCAAAGCATTCCAACTTTCTGAAGAATTGAAGGAAATCATGCGTCCATTGTTCCGCAAGCACCAAGATGATATTATTTCTGGAGAATTTTCTCGTATCATGATGATAGACTGGGCAAATGGCGATAAAAACTTATTGACTTGGAGAGCCGCTACTGGTGAAACCAATTTTGAAAAAACGCCAGCAGGTGATGTTAAAATCTCTGAACAAGAATACTATGACAACGGATTGTTGATGGTAGCCATGGTAAGAGCTGGTGTTGAATTGGCTTTCGAAACCATGACCGAATCAGGGATCATCGAAGAATCAGCTTATTATGAGTCTTTACACGAAACGCCTTTGATTGCCAACACCATTGCTCGTAAAAAATTATTCGAAATGAATCGTGTCATTTCTGACACTGCAGAATATGGCTGTTACTTATTTGACCATGCTTGTAAACCATTATTAACTGATTTCTTCAAATCTGTGGAAACCAACATTATTGGTAAAAATTACAATGAAGGCATTGACAATGGTGTAGACAATAAAACATTGTTTACCATCAATGAAATCTTACGTTTTCACCCAATCGAAGCAGTAGGTGCTGAGTTACGTGAAGCGATGACTTCTATGAAATCAATTAGCTTAGGCGTATAATTGCAAGGCTTATACCACAAAAAAAGCTTCCCAACTTAGGTCGGGAAGCTTTTTTTGGTATAATAAATGATTACTTATAGTTTAAATGTTGACAGTTTCACAAATTCATTTACCCTGTCAGTAATGTCTGATGCCGATAACTCAAGTAAGTTTTCAGTACCAAATTTCTCCACACAACAAGATGCCAAAGCCGAGCCATACACAATGGCACGTTTCATGTTTTCAAATGAAATGTCATTGGTAGAAGCCAAATAGCCAATAAAGCCACCAGCAAATGTATCTCCTGCGCCTGTTGGATCAAATACTTCTTCTAAAGGCAAAGCTGGTACAAAGAAAACTTCGTCACCTTGGAACAACAAGGCGCCATGTTCCCCTTTTTTAATAATCAACGTTTTAGGACCCATTGCCCTGATAATTTTGGACGCCTTCAACAATGAATATTCACCAGAAAGTTGGCGCGCTTCTTCATCATTGATAGAAAGCACATCTACCATTGCGATGGTTTCTTTCAAGTCATCCATGGCAATATCCATCCAAAAATTCATGGTATCCATCACAATCAATTTAGGACGATTTTTCAATCTATTGATCATGGTACTTTGCACTTTTGGCGCCAAATTACCCAACATTAAAAATTGACAATCTTGGTAATTTTCAGGAACCAAAGGATCAAATGTGCCCAACACATTCAATTCTGTGACCAAAGTGTCGCGTGTATTTAAATCATTGTGGTATTTCCCTGACCAGAAAAAAGTTTTCTCCTCTTCTTTTACTTGTAAACCATCTGTATTTACACCGTGGTTACGAAGCAATTCTATATAGGTTTTAGGAAAATCGCCTCCAACAACGGCCACTAAATTTGATTTTTTAGTGAAGTAATTGGCTGACAAAGAAATGTAAGTAGCTGCGCCACCAATAATTTTATCTGTTTTTCCGAAAGGCGTTTCAATGGCATCAAATGCTACAGATCCTACAATTAATAAACTCATGCTGAAGATTGGTTAATTTATATTTTAACAAATATTCAATAAAATATTGTGATACACAAAAATTGAAATCAATAACACACATTAATTATTAAAATTTAGCGGGAGCGATTATACTACTGTTCACAAATGTGCGTTAACAAGTCATTAACCTTTAACTTTTTACATTGTATGATTATTGTTGGTGCAGGAGGGCATGCAAGAGAAATACTTGACATCCTTATTCAAAATAAATTTAAAGAAGAGATTATTTTTTTTGACAATCAAACACTTCTTACCTCGTCTATTTACAATACCTATCCTATTATTCACAACTATGAGGAAGCATTCGCTATACTTCAAAAAAACAGTAATTTTTGTTTGGGGGTAGGCAACCCTAAATTGAGGGCCATGTTTGCCGACAAATTCAAAACCTTGGGAGGAACACTACATTCCGTTATCGCTAACAATGCCATGATTGGAGAAAATAACACCCTTGCAGATGGCTTAAATGTGATGAGCTCTGCTGTTATTTCAAATTCAGTACAACTAGGAGAAGGCGTATTAATCAATGCCTTAGCTTCCGTTCACCATGATGCACACATTGGTCAATACAGTGAAATTTGCCCTGGTGTCAGAATTTTAGGAGGGGTAGAGGTCGGTGAATTTTGTCAAATTGGTGCCAATACCACCATTTTACCCAAAGTAAAAATTGGCAA
>JBEAZU010000375.1:0-11850 GCA_041169945.1 Bacteroidota bacterium | reverse complement strand
GATATATAACGCTATGTTTTCAATTCATTCAATTATTTTAATGCGTTTGCCCTGAGATAATACGCAAGTCTCATCACTATAATTAAAATTTTCGTACCTTCGTTTTCTTAACAGTATTTTGTAAAAATGATGAATAAACCTTTTTATCAAGACCTGAAACTTGGCATTTTAGGAGGTGGTCAGCTTGGACGTATGCTCATTCAGTCTTGCGTTGATTTTAATATTAATACTTGTATCCTTGATGCAGATCCATCTTCGCCTTGCAAAGATTTTGCAAGTGAATTTACCTTAGGGGATCCAACCAATTTCGACGATGTCATGGCCTTTGGGAAATTAGTTGACATCATTACCATTGAAGTTGAAAACGTGAATACCGAAGCCTTGGCCAAATTGCAAAAAATGGGCAAGAAGGTTTTTCCTCAACCTGAAGTAATTAAACTGATTCAAGACAAACGTACCCAAAAACAGTTTTACAAAAAACATGGCATCCCCACAGCTGATTTTGTTTTAATTGACCACAAAGAAGATATTCACCAACACCTTTCTTTTTTACCAGCAGTGCAAAAATTAGGGACTGCCGGGTATGATGGTCGTGGAGTGCAAAAAATTGTTGATCAAGCGGCTATTGCCAAAGGATTTGATGCTCCTAGTTTATTAGAAAAACTCATTGATTTTGAGAAAGAAATTTCTGTCATTACTGCTCGCAATGAAAGTGGAGAAGTAGTGGTTTACCCAGTGGTAGAATTGGTTTTTCATCCTGAATATAACTTGGTAGAATATTTATTTGCCCCGGCTAAAATTTCTGCAGACATAGCGCAAAAAGCTTTTGACATTGCCCGTAAAGTAGTGGAGAAGTTAGAAATTGTTGGTTTATTAGCGGTGGAAATGTTTGTCACCAAAGAGGGGGAAGTATTGGTCAATGAAGTTGCCCCACGTCCTCATAACAGTGGTCATCAAACCATTAAAGCCAATTACACATCTCAGTTTGAACAACATTTGAGAGCCATCTTAAACCTTCCTTTAGGTTCTACCGCCATCACAAAACAATCGGCGATGGTCAATATTTTGGGGGAAGAAGGTTTTAGTGGTATTGCTGTTTACCAAGGAATAGAAGATATATTAAGAATTGAAGGCGTATATATTCATCTTTATGGCAAAAAATTTACAAAGCCAAAAAGAAAAATGGGTCACATTACCATCATCGATGATAATTTTGAACAACTTCTTCAAAAAGTAGAAAAAATAAATAACACCATTAAAGTAATTGCCTAATGAATCAGCCAGTTGTAGGAATAATTATGGGTAGTGCATCAGACCTGCCAGTGATGAAAGAAGCCGCTAAAGTTCTTGATGAACTAGGCGTGATGTATGAATTAACAGTAGTATCTGCTCATCGCACCCCACATCGCATGATTGAATATGCTGAAACGGCACGTACGAGAGGCATTAAAGTAATTGTTGCGGGCGCTGGCGGAGCGGCACATTTACCCGGCATGGTAGCGTCTTTAACAACACTCCCTGTGATTGGGGTGCCCGTAAAATCTTCTAACTCTATGGATGGTTGGGACTCTGTATTGTCTATTTTGCAAATGCCTTCAGGTATACCTGTAGCTACAGTGGCTTTGGATGGGGCGAAAAATGCAGGCATTTTAGCCGCAGAAATTGTGGGGGCTTACGATGAATTAATTGCACAAAATCTTATTCGCTTTAAAATTTTATTAAGAGAAAAAGTGGAAGAAACCGTTGTGAAAATTGAAACAAAGGGTTGGAAATCTTTGTTAAACAACGAATAAAAACCATTTTAAATATTGGCCGAGGCAATACGCCTTAGGCTATTTTAAATGAATTGTATATGAAATTATATAAATATTACCTAATCGCTTTAGCGGTGATTGTATTTGACCAAGCCATTAAAATGTTGGTGCATTTTTACATGACGCCAGGTTTGTTAGGCGAAATTCAGTTGTTTGGCAATTGGTTTAAGTTGCATTATACCTTAAACCCCGGCATGGCATTTGGCTTAAAATTAGGCTCCATCTATGGGAAATTGGCTTTAAGTATATTTAGAATAATTGCCGTAATCGGTATTGCTTATTATATCGGCACTTTGGTTAAAAATAACGCAAACAAAGCCTTTATTTGGTGTATGGCTTTGGTATTGGGTGGTGCTATTGGCAATGTGTTGGATAGTACTTTTTACGGGGTGCTGCCATTTATTAACAATGCGCCTTATGATGCGGTAACCCCTTGGTTTCATGGGCAGGTTATCGACATGTTTTATTTTGACATTTGGGAAGGGGTATTGCCGGCTTGGATACCTCTTTGGGGAGGTGATTATGCTTCTTTTTGGCCCATCTTTAATTTTGCAGATGCCTCAATTTTTGTGGGCGTAGTGATTATTCTCTTTAATCAAAAAAAATTCTTGGATGAACCAGTAGTATCTGATTTATTACCAACCGACACTAGCTCAAATTAAACCAATGAAAACCGAAGACCTAGAATTGAGTCAACATTGGAACAAAGTATTAGATAATTTTGAACATATTCTTGCCAAAAGACCTGGCGATTTAAATTCAATTTTATACCTCATTGGGGTGCAAGAGTTAGGACAAGGGGCTCGCTTATTTACCAAAGAAGAAAAACAAGACTTGATGCATATTGCCATTTGCAAAGTGCTTAGTTTGGCCGGCTATTATGAAATTGAAGGGCATGATGCCGATGGTTGGCCACATTGGAAATTGGTAAAAAAATTGCCACCTTTTGACTTGTTTGAACAAGAAAAGGTACTCAAAATTCAAGTGATAGAATATTGCAAACAAGAAGGCATTGGCATTTGGAATTAATTTTAAATGGCTGTTCTGATAGTACACCTCTGAAAACTGATATACATTGAAAATAATTACGTACAATGTGAATGGTATTCGTTCGGCCATTGACAAAGGATTTATCGCATGGTTAAAAGCATCTAATCCTGATGTTTTATGTTTGCAAGAAGTAAAAGCAAACATTGATCAAGTAGATATCACTATTTTTCATGCATTGGGCTACCAAGCATATTGGCATTCGGCACAAAAAAAAGGCTACAGTGGGGTTGTTATTTTTTCTAAAATTGCGCCGAAACACGTAGAAATTGGTTGTGGCATTGAAAAATACGATGTTGAAGGGCGTGCAATCCGTATTGATTTTGAAGAGGTTTCCATTTTAAATGTATACATGCCCTCAGGCTCAAGCGGTGAAGAAAGACAGGCTTTTAAGTACGATTGGATGGCTGATTTTTATGACTATACCAAAACGCTCATCAGTCAAATTCCAAATTTGATCATTGTGGGCGATTATAATATTTGTCACCAAGCCATAGACATCCATAATCCCAAGTCAAATGCCAAATCATCTGGTTTTTTACCCGAAGAAAGGGAATGGTTAAGTAAATTTATGGAGATGGGTTTTGTGGATACCTTTCGTCATTTTAACCCCGAACCACACCATTATACGTGGTGGAGTTACAGGGCAGGGGCACGTAAAAAAAATTTAGGTTGGAGAATTGATTATCAAATGGCAACTTTAAGCATGCAAAACCGTTTGCTTAGAACTGCAATTCTAAGTGAAGCTATGCATTCAGATCATTGCCCTGTTTTACTAGAAATAATATAATAAGTCAAATTTCTTTTGTTTTGTTGTTGCTACTTTATAAATTTAAAGCTTTATAGGAAGAAGGGATAGGTAAAGGCGCAATTTTCATACAATTGCTTTGATTAATAATAGAATTTATAAAGAATATTATAATAAAATATAAGATGAAAAAAGTTTTACAATTGCTGTTTATTGCTGGATTAATGGCTTCGCTAGGTGTTTTATCTGGTTGCAAAAAAAATTCAAAAGACGATGGCGATAACAATTTGAGAAAAGCAAATGGTGG
This sequence comes from Bacteroidota bacterium, assembly GCA_041169945.1. Taxonomy (GTDB): domain Bacteria; phylum Bacteroidota; class Bacteroidia; order Cytophagales; family UBA9547; genus CALPQG02. The sequence goes on along the minus strand of JBEAZU010000375.1, from coordinate 7,934 downwards.
TCGTTATTATGGCGGTGTTTTTAAAATAAATGAATCTGAATTTATTAAAACACTTTTCCCTCACAACATCACTGATGCCGTATCTACAAGGGTATCGAGCCAAATTTATGAAGGTTTATTCAAATTTGACCCTTCTGATTTGAGCATTAAAAAATGTTTGATTGATGATTATACGGTTGATTCTAGTGGTACCATTTATACTTTTAAACTTAAAAAAGGGGTTATCTTTCACAATGACCCTTGCTTCCCTGGCGGAAAAGGACGTCAATTAACCGCGAACGATGTTAAATTTTGCTTTACCTTGCTTTGTACTCAAAATGCCAATAACCAAGGTTTTGGAAGTATTTTTAAAGACATTTTAAAAGGCGCTAATGATTATTTCGCCAAATCAGCGGGAGGAAAAACGCCTGACAAAGAATTAGAAGGCATTAAGGTTATTGACAACTTTACTTTCCAAATGATGTTGACTAAACCAAGTTCTATTTTCCTGTTTAACTTAGCAAGACCATTTACGTTTATTTTCCCTAAGGAAGCCTTTGATAAATATGGCTTAGAAATGAGAACCAAAGCCATTGGTACTGGTCCATTTATGTTACAAAATATCGATGATGATATTTCTATTATCTTAAAGAAAAATGACAATTACCATAACAAAGATGAATTTGGAAACAAATTGCCTTTCTTAGATGCGGTAGATATTCGTTTCTTAAGAGATAAAAAAACAGAATTGTTTGAATTCAAAAAAGGAAATTTCAGTATGATTTACCGTTTGCCAACGGAATACATCATCGAAATTTTGGAAGAAACTGGCTCTAACGAAAATGGGGAGTATAGCCAATACGAACTACAAAGAAAACCTGAAATGACTACTTTGTTTATGTCATTTTTAAATACAGGGGAATTATTCAAAAACAGAAATCTTAGAAAAGCATTTTCTTTTGCAGTGGATAGAGAAAAAATTCTTGAATATGTGTTGAATGGCGAAGGTTATGCCCCAGGTTTTCACGGCATTACGCCACCTTCTTTTGCCAATTATCCAATAGATAGTATTAGAGGTTATACCTTGAACCTTGATTCGGCCAAGTATTATTTAACAAAAGCAGGTTATCCAAACGGAAAAGGTTTTCCAGAAATTGTATTGCAATTGAACTCAGATGGAGATAGAAAATCAAATGTAGCCATTGAAGTGCAGAAACAATTAAAAGAAAATTTGAACGTAAATATTAAATTAGAAATTATTCCTCTTTCTACTTTAGTTGAAAACATGATTGGCGGAAAAACCAATTTCTATTTTACGGGTTGGTCAGCCGATTTTCCAAGTCCTGAAAACTTCTTGGCTTTATTTTATGGCAAAGATGTTTCAACAGCACCTAATACCAAATCATTTCCAAACTTTGCCAGGTACAAAAATCCTGCATTTGATAAATTGTATGAAGAAGCATTGGTTGCCAAAAGTATAGAAGAAGCCAATAGAAAATTCTTGAAAGCTGAACAAATCTTAATGTCAGATGCACCGATTATTGTTTTGTGGTATGATGAAGGGTATAGATTGGTACAATCCTACATCAAAAACTTCCCTAATAATCCAATGCAAATTAGAGATTACTCTGAGGTGTATATTGAGAAAACTAAAAAGGTTAAAGAAAAATAATATCTTATTTTATCCGTTATTTAAAAGCCCTGTAATTTGATTTCAGGGCTTTTATAATTTTTACTATTTTTGATTATTGACTTATAACGATTAGAATTCATGCCAAGTGCTGCTCCTATCTTAAAAGCCCAATTGAAAGCGTACAAGAAAAAGTATTACCTCAATCAATTGTTGAAAGGGGTATTGTTTTCGTTGGCGATTATTTTGAGTGCTTATTTTTTTATGAATGTGCTTGAATATTGGATTAGATTTGGCAAAATAGTTAGAGGCACCATGTTTTTTGGCTTTATTTTTATTTTAATGTACTGCTTGGTCAGCTATATGATCATTCCTTTGTATAGGCTTACGAATATCAATGTTCAACTTTCTGATGAGGAAGCGGCTAGGCAAATTGGTTTGTATTTTCCTGAAATTAAAGACAAATTACTCAATATCTTACAACTCGAAAAGCAAGGTTTTGAACATAATGATTTGATATGGGCGAGTATAGCTCAAAAAAGTAAAAGCATTTCCTGGATACCTTTTGCCAATGCCATTGATTTCTCTATCAATAAGCGGTATTTAAAATTTGTATTTCCACCAATATTGTTAATATTGATTTGTTTAATCGTCATTCCTCAACTTTTTTCTGAAGGAACTTCACGTATTGTGAATTTTAGTACAAAATTTAAAGAACCTGCCCCCTTTGATTTTGTGGTGCTCAATACCCAACTTACCAGTTTTAAAAACGAAGATTTCCAATTAAAATTAACATTGAAAGGAAAGGCTTTACCAGCACAAGTGTATTTGAAATTTCAAAATCGTAAAGTTAAAATGGAAAAACTTAACGATACGGACTACCAATTTACATTTATCAATTTGCAAACACCCATTGACTTTGAATTCGAAGCCTCTGGGTTTGTATCCGAGGTGTATACCCTGGCTTTGGCAGCACGTCCTAACTTGGCTAATTTTGATATCCATATCGAGTATCCTGCCTATATCAATAAACCTGAAGACCAGTTAGAAAATATTGGCAATATTACTGTTCCTGCTGGGAGTAACATTACTTGGTTGTTGCATACAGAAGATGCAGACAGTGCTTTTATTAATTTTGACAATGTGCCTTTTAATTACCTTGCCCAAAGAGAAAATGCCAATACCCATACCTTTAAAAAGTTAATTGATAAATCTCATGAGTACAGCATTAAACTGAAAAATACGGGTTTTTTGAACAAAGATAAAATTGCCTATGCCATTACCACAATACCTGACCAATTTCCAAGTATTGATTTGGAGCAGTTTAAAGATACTTTATTGTATAATTTTGTAGTGGTAGCAGGTAATATAAGTGATGATTATGGTTTTTCGAATCTTAGTTTATGCTATAAATTATCGTCATCCAATAGCTATAAATCGCTGCCGATAAGGATACATAAAACACAACTTAGTCAAATGTATTATTATAGGTGGTCTTTAGACAGTCTACACCTTCAGCCCGGACAAAAGCTTGAGTATTATGTCATGGTTACTGACAATGATGGCTTTAATGGCCCTAAAAGTTCCAAATCGGCTATAGCCCAACTCAAAATTCCTTCAGAAGAATTAATGGCCAAGGATATTGAAAATTCTTTAGATAAATCTGAAAATAATATTGATAAAACTTTAGAGAAAGCTCAAGCGCTCAAAAAGAATTTGAAAAAATTGGAAGACAAACTAAAAGGCAAAAAATCATTAAGTTATGAAGATAAAAAACAAATTGATGATTTGTTAAAAACGCAAGAAGCACTTAAGAAATCAGTAGAAAATATGCAAAAGGAAGCTGAAAATGCTTTCGAAAAAAAGAAACGTTTTGATAAATCGGAGAACCAAGAATTGGCTCAAAAAAATGAAGAAATTCAAAAATTAGTCAATGAGTTATTGGATGAAGAAACCAAAAAAATGCTAGAAGATGTACAAAAAATGCTAGCAGAAAAAAACAAAGATGATCAAATTAAACAAAGTCTAGAAAAATTAAAAAACAAAGACGAAGATTTAGCAAAAGACCTTGAACGTACCTTGGAGATGCTTAAGCAAATGAAGTTTGAGGATAAACTTGAGAAAAATATTCAAAAACTAAATGAATTAGCCCAAAAGCAAGAAGCACTTTCAAAAGAGAATGAGCAACCTAAATCAGACAAACAAGCGGCTTTAGACAAACAAAATCAATTGAACAAAGCATTCGAAAAATTACAACAAGAAAATAAAGACTTGGCTGAAATTAATAAAACACTTGAAAATAAACACGATTTAGAGCAAACAGAACAAGCCGAAGAGGCAATCAAACAAGACCAATCACAAAGTGCTGAGCAGTTAGCAAAAAATCAATCCGGGAAAGCTGCTAAAAGTCAAAAAAGTGCTGCTCAAAAAATGAAGCAAATGGCTCAACAAATGGCGGATATGCAACAAAAAATGGCTGATGCTGAAGCAGAAGAAAATATTGAAGCACTGAGGGCTATTTTGGAAAATTTATTAAAACTTTCTTTTGACCAAGAAGAATTAATGAAAAGTTTTAAAAATGTAAACCAAAGTGATCCTTTATACGTACAGCTGAGTCAGGCCCAGGTTAAACTCAAGGGTGACGCCCAGGTAATTGAAGACAGTTTGTTTGCATTATCCAAACGTGTAGTCAAAATAAAGCTCTTTATTACCAAAGAAGTGGGCTTAATGAATGATTATATTGATGAATCTGTCAAGTCCATCAAGCAAAGACGAGCTGATGTGGCGGCAGGTAAACAACAATATGCGATGACTTCCATCAATAACTTGGCTTTAATGCTTAGTAATGTATTGAAACAGATGCAAGACCAAGCGGCTAACGCTAAACAAGGCGATGGTATGTGCAATAAACCTGGCAAAAAACCTGGCGCTAAACCGGGTAAAAAACCTGGTTTAGGAGAACTTCAGAAGCAATTGAATGCTCAAATGAAGGAACTTGGTAAAAAGGGAAAGTCAGGTCAACAAATGAGTGAGGAGTTGGCTAAAATGGCTGCTCGTCAAGAAATGATTAGGAATGCGCTCAAAGAACTTGAAAACGAACTAGGGCAAGACGGTAACAAAGCCGGAGGAAACTTGAGTAAGTTGGCAGAAAAAATGGAGAAAACGGAAGAGGAGCTTATCAATAGGCAAATCACCCAACAAACCATAGAGCGTCAACAAGAAATTATGACCCGTTTGCTTGAAGCTGAAAAGGCCGTTAGAGAAAAAGATACAGAAGAAAGACGTGAATCGGAAGTAGCCAAACAGCAAAATGTTTCTATTCCTCCGTCCTTTAATAAATACCTTAAACAAAAAGAAAAACAAATTGAATTCTTAAAAACTGTTTCACCCAATTTTACCCAATATTTTAAGCAAGAAGTTGGTGATTATTTTAAGAAAATAGAAAAATGATCTTAATATTGTAATAAATTATTAATAATGAACACCGTAAATATTCAAATACCCTCTTTAGTTGAAAATATTCGTATTGTAGAAAGTTTTATCGACAACGCTAAAGAACAATTTAAAATTAATGATGATTTGTATGCCAATATCATGGTTGCTGTTACCGAGTCTGTTAACAATGCGATTAGACATGGAAATGATTGCAATAAAGATAAAAATGTAAGTTTATCTTTAATTTTAGAAGGTAAAAAAATTAAGTTTTTAGTTGAAGATGAAGGTAATGGTTTCGATTATATTAATCTGCCAGACCCTACTGCACCAGAAAATATTGAAAAACCAGGTGGTCGTGGTATATTTCTAATGCAAAATCTTTGTGATGAAGTGAATTTTTCAAAAAATGGTGCTTCTGTTGAAATGGTTTATAATCTGTAATTAGAGTGGCCTCAAAAATTGTTTTTATTTCTGAAGAAATTGATTTTACGCTTAAAAATAAGCTTAAAATTAGGACTTGGTTAACACAAATCATTCAATCGCATGGCTTTAAGTTGTCGACATTAAATTTTATTTTTTGTAATGATGACTACTTACTCAACATCAATATAGAATACCTCAATCATCATACGCTCACTGATATTATTACTTTTGATAATGCTGAAGATAAAGGGAATATTGATGGCGATATTTTTATAAGCATTGACAGGGTTAAAGAAAATGCGGGTATTTTTAAGGTTACTTTTGAAAAAGAATTATTAAGGGTATTAGCGCATGGGACTTTACATTTACTTGGTTTTAAAGATAAAAATGCAAAAGACCAAAAAGAAATGACCTCTAAAGAAGACCAATGTTTATCACTTTGGTCAATTCAAAATGAATTCATTTTTTGAGATAAATAATTTTTATTTTTTGTAGTGAAGATTTACCACTTATTAGTTGTGATATTTTAGTGATTATTAACGAATATTTTGGATTTGTGCGTTGTAATGCGGTACATTTATTGAACTTCTTAAAGTTTTTTTATAAATATAAAACTATTTTATCATCCTTATTTAATTTTTGTCGTAACAGCATTTAAACTAAAGCTTTTAAATCATGGCTTATATGGAACCTGCTCCTTTTAAAAAGGAGAACCCTTTCGAATCAATGATGTCGCGGTTTAACGTTGCAGCCGATTTACTCGGACTAGACGAAGACACTTATAATGTACTTAAAACGCCCACGAGACAAATCATCGTTTCATTACCAGTGACTATGGACAATGGTAGAATTCGTGTTTTTGAGGGTTACCGTGTTATACACAGTACTATTTTAGGGCCATCAAAAGGTGGTATTCGATACGACCTTGATGTTAATATTGATGAAGTAAAAGCCTTAGCTGCTTGGATGACTTGGAAATGTGCCGTGGTGGATTTGCCTTATGGCGGTGCTAAAGGTGGCATTATTTGCGATCCCAAATCGATGTCACGTGGTGAATTAGAAAGATTGACACGTGCCTATACCCTTTCTTTAAACGATGTATTTGGTCAAGACAAAGATATTCCTGCACCTGACATGGGTACTGGTCCTCAAGAGATGGCTTGGTTGATGGATGAATATTCAAAGTCTCAAGGCATGACCGTTAATGCTGTAGTTACCGGTAAACCATTGGTGCTTGGTGGTTCCCTTGGTAGGGTAGAAGCTACTGGACGTGGAGTAATGGTTTCTGCTTTCGGTGCCATGGAAAAATTAAAAATGATTCCTTCTAAAACCTCTTGTGCCGTACAGGGTTTTGGTAATGTAGGCTCAAATGCCGCAAGGCTGCTTTTTGAAAGAGGTATCATTGTAAAAGCGGTAAGTGATATTAGTGGTGCTTATTGGAATGATAAAGGCTTGGATATTCAAGCCATGTTAGCCTATGCGGCCCAAAATAACAAAACTTTAGAAGGGTTTCCTGGTGCGGAGCGTATTTCAAATGAAGATTTAATTACTTCAAAAGTTGATTTATTAGTACCTGCAGCTAAAGAAGATGTGATTACGGTAGAAAACGCAGGCAAAATTCAAGCAAAATTAATTGTAGAAGGCGCCAATGGCCCTACCAATGCCAAGGCAGATGCCATTATTAATGATAAAGGCATTATGGTGGTGCCAGATATTTTGGCAAATGCAGGTGGTGTTACGGTATCTTATTTTGAATGGGTGCAAAATAGATTAGGTTATAAATGGACTTTAGATCGTGTGAATAGACGTTCTGATAGAATCATGAAAGAAGCTTTCGATCGTGTTTTTGCTGCTGCTACACAACATAAAGTGGCGATGAGAATTGGAGCTTATGTAGTAGCCATAGATAAAGTAGCTCAAACCTATAAATTTAGAGGAGGATTTTAAAAATTAGCTCATCCCCAAGTTATGGTAAATTGGGGCTCCTTAGGGGTCCCAATTTCCGTTTTTAATACCGCACAAAATCATTGGTACTGTCTGGTTTAGGACTGTATTGTTTGAAGTAATAAATTTCATTGATGGCGGTTACATATTTTTTTTGACCATTTACCAAACGGTACAATGTTGTCAATGTAAAAGTAGTGTCATTGAGTATTTTGCCTTCGTTGGTATACACCGGAAATGCACCATTGCTGGGTTGCCATACTTCAATTTTAATGCTATTGGTATCAATGGCATAATCTCCCCACCAATATTTATTGTTTCTCATCGTAGCGATATGTTCAGGATTTGTAAATGCTCTTTCTACTTTTGAAAAATCCATGCCATAATCACTTACACCAAAGTTTTGAATCACCCCATTTTGAAAAAGAACATAAATCATATTAATTTCTCCTTGATATATGGCATAATAATATCCATCTATCCTTAGTTGCTTGCCTGTATAGGGTCTTTTTCCTATGGCTAA
>JBEAZU010000374.1:0-2844 GCA_041169945.1 Bacteroidota bacterium | reverse complement strand
GAATCTGAAGTAGAATAAGGGAAATAATAGGTTTCCGTATCAAAACCAATTAAAGGTCTCATTTGAATATTGGTAATGCCTGAAGAATAACTGCCAGAACTTAATGGCCCATTTTGTTGAGAATTGATGCTCGTGCTAGCGCCAGGACTAACCCCACAGACATTGGTCTTTGCATCGCTTACCGTAAATTCAGTGGGAACGCCATCAACAGTACCCCTAAAATAGGCAGAAGTATCAACACTAGAAATAGGAAGTTTAAAGAGCGGTACTGGCGCAGGATCGGTTGTTTTACTTTTACAAGAAAATAAAATGGCAATTAAAATGGTCGCCAACAAAATAGTTTTTTTCATTTAGTTTAATATTTAAAGGGTAAGGATAAATTGAGTAAGGAGCTGATTATTCAAGGTTTACACCTGAGCATACGAATTCTATTTCTTGGTTTCCAATATCCGTATTGTCAACCAATGCTTTGATAGATTTGGTTTCTCCGGGTAAGATAGATACATAATTGTCGTCCCAAAACACAGGCAAGATCCATTGTTTTGAGGTTTTACCCTTCAAGGTTAATTCTGTAAAAAAAGCGATATGATTACCTGTATTTTTTAGGGTAACACTTACTTCTGTTTGTGTTGTTTTTTTGACAATGCTATGTTTGGCGACCAACGTTGTTTTGGGTAAATGATTGATAAAAGTCATGTCACCATCGGCAATGGTAGGGGTATACACCCAACTTGAATGCTCAAAATCAGGATCCATCACATCGGGTTGGGTTGAAACCCAATAAAAATTAGTACTCAGCACTTTTCCCTCTTTGTTTACCAACGAAAGAGAGATGAAATACATTTTATTGGCATCCGCAATATCCCCTAATAAAGCAATTTCTTGTACCGCATTGGCCGATACATCTATATTTTTAGTCATTACCTTCACCAAGGCAGAAGTAGAAGAAAACACCTTGATTTGAGCACTCAAACCTGCATAAGTTTGGTAAGTTTCATTGGCTACATATACTTTTTTGTCGCCATAATGATAGGCAATCAATACCGGTTGATTGGCTTTTTTGGTGCCATAAAAAGCCCCGGTCGGGTATAAATAATAATCGTATAATTGCCAATAGGTTTCAGGCCAAGCAGAATTGAGCATCCATTGTACAATTCCAGTTGTTTTAGGTTTATGCAACACAAAAGCCTCAAACATAGGGCGCATCACTTCATAACTTTGCATTTGCGATTTGGTACAAAAATCTTCAAGGGAGTTTTGTTTGCCGTAACGCGTGTCAAGAGGCTTGGTAAAACGATCCATGTTGGCAAAAGCATGACGACCACTATGGTAATTCCATTGATTGGTATCCATAGGCCATAAGTTTTCTGTCGGAATCATTTTCTTAGTCGATTCCAATACAGGAGGTTGTGGCCCCGGACCAGTTTCTGTATTGAAACCAAAAGCCCCACCACGTTTGGTATCCGTAAACCAATAGATAGGAGGAACATAATCATAAGGCCCTTCCATTTTTACCCCAGTAGAACCAGTTACGCTACTTTGTTTTAATTTTGCAGCCCCACAATACAACGCTTGTGGATTTTCAGCTTTCATGATCTCTAGGTATCTTTTTTCTAAAGCGGGTTGGTGCAGTCGGTCACTACCACCCATCCAAGCAATAATACTTGGCCTATTGCGCAACCACAAAGTCATGTCTTTGAAATAAGTAGCCACCAAATCCATTTCAGCTTGGGTCTGAATTGCCCCAAACCCATCTTCTTCTTCATTGAATTTTTTACCCCCAATATAGTCGTGCCATTCCCATTGACAGCTAAAGCCGACCATCGCAAACAAGCCATATTGGTCACAAAGTTTATACAATTCTTGGCTGGTACCCCAAAAACCTTCAAAACGAATGGTATTCAAACCCATGTGTTTCACATAGCGCACTTGGGCATCATTGTTTCTGGTATCGTTGCCTAAAAACAATTCATCGACCCAACCAGCGCCTTTGAGAAGCACCTTTTTACCATTGATGCTATAGCCACGTGCACCTTCAGGCGTAAAATAATCTTTCACTTCACGAATACCAAAGGTTTCAGTTTCTTGATCGGCAAGCACTTTATTGACTTCTGCGCTTAACGTGATGGTGTATAAATGAGGGTCTCCTAAGCCATTGGGCCACCAAAGTTTGGGATTGTCAATATTAAAAACACTAAAATCATTGCTATCAAAAACAACTTTTCTGGTTTCATTGGGCAATAAGCTCATCGTTTTAGTCAGTACAATGGGCTTCACTTTGGCATCATGCAAAGGAGAAATGGTACCCGAAAAACGCACTACCTGAGATTTATCGGTGTAATTACTAAGTTCCGTACTGATTGCTAGTGTTGCTTTTTTAAATTTATCTTGTGTTGTTTTAGCGTCCTTAAAATGAGATTGGATGAATAAATTTTTAAATCCTACTTGTTGATTCATTTCAAGGTATACCTCTCTCCAAATGCCCATATTTTTATCGGGAGGTACAGGAGCCCAGTCGACAAATCCCATGGTAAAATCACCTGCTTTAGGAGCAAACACTTCTACCGCTAAAATATTCTTTCCAGCTTTTAAGGCCTTGCTTACATTAAAATCAAAAATCCTAAATACCCCCACCACTTGCGTAGTATCGGCAATTAAAATACCATTGAGCCAAATATTGGCTTTGTAATTAATGCCTTCGAATCTTAAATTGGCATATTGACCTTCTAGTAAAGCCTTATCCAGCATGATCTCTTTTTTATACCACCAAGATTTTTCAAATTGATGGAGAGCTACTTTTTCCAAGTTTTTACCGAAAAACAAGTCTGGATAAACGTTATTTTT
>JBEAZU010000373.1:0-3279 GCA_041169945.1 Bacteroidota bacterium | reverse complement strand
CAGGCTCAAATAGAAGCTAAAAAAGCAATGGCATTGTTATATGCCTTTTATTTAGGAGATGTTGATAAGTCTAAGAAATTAATAGAAGAGGCCATAGTACTTACCAAAGATGTGAATATGTTGGCAAAGCTAAAAATTGATTTGGCTGATGTAAAATTATTAAACAACGAAATTTGGGATGCTTCTTTGTTATATGCCCAAGCAGAAAAATTAGTAAAAGATAGTCCATTGGCTTATGAAGCTAAATTTAAAAATGCAAAGTTGTTTTATTATAAAGGGGAATTTTTATTGGCACAAGAACAATTAAATATCTTAAAACAAGCTACCACAAGAGAAATTGCCAATGATGCCATTCAATTAAGTGTTTTTATTCAAGATCAATTGTTAACAGATTCTGTTTCTGATGTTTTATTGGCTTATTCTAAAATAGAATTACAAATTTTTAAAAATGACTTTGAGATTGCCTTGACTAAATTAGATTCTTTGTTAGTACTTTATCCACAAGATAAAATTACAGATGATGTGTATTGGTTACAAGCTAAAGTATATATGAAAATAAAAGAGTTTACAAAAGCGGCAAATAAACTCCAAAAAATTGTGGACAACTATGCTGATGATATTTACGGAGATGATGCTTATTATACCTTAGCCTTGTTGTACCAAGAAAATTTAAATGATGTTGAAAAGGCTAAATCTACCTACGAAGAATTATTAGTAAAATACCCAGGAAGTATATTTGTACCTGAAGCCAGGAAAAGATTTAGACTTTTAAGAGGAGATAAATTATAATTCCCAATAACTTCCAATCTTGATTTTTATAATGGAAGAGGGTTTTTCACTTGTCCACATTTTTAATGTAATGGTATTGGCAATCAAAATTTTGTTTTCATAACAATAGCCTAAGTATTTGCTTTCTAATACCATGGCTTCAAAACCCGTTTGATCTTCGTAGATGTTTTCATAACGAATAAGTATAGTATCAGTAGTAGGCGTAATGATTGCTAATAAATGCGCCAATGAAGAGGCTACAATGTTGGCATTACCAAAAAATTCGGCTACAAATTTATTTTTTGGTTGTTGATAAGTTAATGCGGGACTTGCATTAGAAATAATTTTTCCCTTTTTCATGACCAATACTCGATGTGCATAACTAATGGCATCTTTGGTATCGTGTGTTACAAATAAAGTACTAATGTTGGCCTTTGCGATAATTTCAAAAATATCATCCATGATTTCATTTTTCAAAATATTGTCTAAGGCTGTAAAAGGTTCATCCATCAATAACAATAATGGTTCATCGGCTAAAGTTTTAGCAATGGCTAATCTTTGTTTTTCGCCACCAGAAAGTTCATAAGGCTTTTTATCTTTTAGTTTTTCTAGTTTACAAAGTTTCAGCATTTCATTGATGCGCCTATGCTTTTGTTTATCCACCAAATGCCTTACATGAAATTCAATATTATCCTCCACAGAAACTTTAGGAAAAAGATTATAATCTTGGTGAATCATTTTGATTTTAGCATGACCTGCTACCAATTGTTCTTCTGGGTTGTTTATATGTATTTTATTAAGACTTACTTCTCCTTTATCCACTTTTAATAAACCTGCAGCAATTTTTAACAAGGTACTTTTTCCACTACCACTTGGGCCAACCAATGCAACAATTTCATTTTTATCCACCTGTAAACTTAAATTAGCCAAGGTAGGTTTCGTTAATTGTGGATAAGTGATGTCAATTTGTTTTAAGTGTAGCATAATTAAAAATTTTTTTGTGGATAACTTGTATTGCTATTTTACTGAAACATCGATTTAAAAGGTATTGGAAACAAAGTTATAAACTTTAATCATTTAGCCTCTATTACAATGGCAATGAAAGAAAATAATATGGTAAAAAAGTTTAATCTTTGTACTTCTTAAAAATTAATTTTAAAATGAACCAAGATCCATTTGGCCTAGCCATAGCAGATTATTATCATGGTAATAAAAAAGCCAACATTACTGTAAATTCTACCATCACCCAAAACGAAAAAATTAAGGTAAGCGCTTTGTATAGAACATTCAGAGGTATGCCTGAAATAGAAAGGGTAGCCTTAGATGCTTGTACTGGTAAAATTTTAGATATTGGAGCTGGTTCTGGGGCACATTCCATTGTATTACAAAAAAGAAAATTGGATGTAACAGCTTTAGATTTATCTCCTTTAGCTTGTGAAATTATGTTGCAACGAGGTATACACAAAGTGAAACACCACGATATTTTTACTTACCAAGAAAAAGGATTTGATACCATGCTTTTGTTGATGAATGGAATTGGCATTGCAGGTACCCTTGATGGATTAGATAATTTATTAATGCATTTAAAATCCTTGTTGAATGTTGGTGGAAAAATATGGTTAGAATCCACCGATATCATGTATATGTTTGTACAGGATGATGGTTCTATGTTAATAGATCTTAATGGTGCTTATTATGGAGAATTAGAATATGATATCAGTTATGAAAATCATTCCTCTACCTTTCCTTGGCTATATTTAGATTATGCTACCCTTGAAACCCATGCTTTGGCAGCAGGATTTTTATGTACACAAGCATTAGCTGATGATAATTCGAGTTATTTGGCTTGTTTAACATTAAGGCCATAAGACAAATTAATTTCAAAAAAATTGTATCTATTGGCCTGATTTTCAAACGTTGGGAGGAAGTAGGAAAACATTACATGAAGATTATCATTCACAATTGGTATTTTATGTAGACCAATATAAAAATTAAATCCTCTTTGGGTTTTAAAACCTGCTCCCCAAAGAAGGGTTTGGTAATGTTCCATTAAGATAGCTGTTTCCAAATTATTTACATTGTGTTTATATAACCTTCCTATTATAAAACCTTTTAGGTTTACATGTGGATGTAAACGATGTATATAATCGGCATTGAATGTTCTTTCTACTTTCTACTTCACAACTTTCAACTTTCTACTTTCTACTTTACACTTTCTACTTTCTACCCTGTACCTTGTACCCTGTACCCTGTACTCTGTACTTTTCCGTAGTCAAATTGAAATAAATGCTGATTTTTCTGTTACTTTTTCAAGCTTCGATTGTCTTTGAGAAAAGCGACCATCAAAAAATGTTTCCAAACCTAAGTTTAAATATGGCAGGGCAAACGCATTAAAATAATTTGAAAGAAAACTCGATATGAAAGGCCTCATCCCAAACCCTTCTCCAAAGGAGAAGGGCTTTAGAGTCGGATAAAATCAAAATGATTTATTGAAAACGAACTTTTTTTAGG
>JBEAZU010000372.1:0-3409 GCA_041169945.1 Bacteroidota bacterium | reverse complement strand
TTGATATTTTTTATCCATCAAATAATACTCCCAATTAAACTGTATTAGTTCGTGTATTTTTATAAATTTGTCGATTGCAAGCATAAACTTCTTTTGAAAATATGGCACTGGTGGAAATGGTTATGCCGAAAATGGGCGAGAGTATCATGGAAGGAACTATCCTTAAATGGCTCAAAAATGTTGGAGACAACATCAAACAAGACGAAGCGGTATTAGAAGTGGCTACTGATAAAGTAGATACTGAAGTCCCGAGCACTTATGCTGGTGTTCTCAAAGAAATCATCTGCAAAGAAGGAGAAGTTGTTGCCGTAGGAAAAACAATTGCCATCATTGAAATTGCAGGCAATGAACATCAACAAGCATCAACCATTGCAGAGCCTATTGCGGAGACCGTACTGGAGGCAATTGCAGAAGTGACCATGCCACACCTTATACCTACGACTGAAAATAGTAGTAGTAATGCAACCAACAGATTCTATTCTCCACTTGTGATGAACATTGCGAGAGAAGAAAAAATTGGCATGCAAGAACTCGAAAAAATAAAAGGTACCGGTAAAGACGAGAGGGTTACCAAACAAGATATTTTTGATTACCTTGAAGCAAGGAAAAATACCGTCATTCAACCTGTTGCAACGCCCATTGCTACACCAACCACAACACCAGTTGCAGCACCAATCCAAAACATTCCATTTGTTAAAGAACCTACTGACATTCAATTAAAACCTGCAACTTCCTACACGGGAGCGCATGAATTAATTGAAATGGATCGCATGCGCAAAATTATTGCACAACGCATGTTAGATAGTAAACGCATTGCACCGCATGTGACATCATTTGTTGAAGCAGATGTGACCAATATCGTTTATTGGAGAAATAGGATGAAACAAGAATTTCAAAAAAGAGAAGGCGATACCATTACCCTTACGCCAATTTTTATTGAAGCCATTGCCAAAGCCATGAAAGATTACCCTATGATGAATGTCTCCGTGGATGGCGACCATATTGTGGTCAAAAAAGACATCAATATAGGCATGGCCGTTGCCCTTGGCAGCGGAAATCTCATTGTTCCGGTCATTAAAAATGTAGACCAACTTAATATAGTAGGAATTACCAAAAAGGTTAATGACCTCGCTCGGCGTGCAAGAGATGGCAAACTAACACCTGACGATTTAAGTGACGGCACTTACACCATGTCAAACGTAGGCTCTTTTGGAAATGTAATGGGTACGCCTATTATTGTACAACCTCAAGTAGGTATTATGGCTTTTGGGGCTATTCAAAAAAAACCAGCCGTTATTGAAACAGAATTTGGTGATGCGATTGCCATTAGACATTTAATGTATCTTTCTCATAGTTATGACCATAGAGTCGTGGATGGATCTCTAGGAGGCATGTTTGTAAGAAGAGTAGCCGACTACTTAGAGAAGTTTGATGTGAACCGTAAAATATGGTAATTTCAATATTAAACATAATGTAACCAATAGTTAAAGTGCTATTGGTTACATTATTAAACTGTTATATTTTAAACATGGGTTTGTGTTATTAAAAAAAAACGTATACATTAGCAAATCTAGATGTCAGATTTATTGCAACGCTAATCATTCACCATTCAATCTTATGAAAAAACTCAGCTTAATCTTATTAACCTTATTCGTATTCAATAGCATCAATGTTTGGGCTACCTACCTGCATACATTTGAAACAACTGAAGGCTTTACCAAAGTATTAATCAAGGCAGATACGGTAAACCAACTTTTTTTAAAACCAGTGAAATACGGTTTTCTAAATGGCGATAATAGTTTGGCATTTGAAATTGAATGTGAGTACGTGGGTAATTTCCATAATGGCATAGCCAAAGTAAAGAAAAACGGAAAGTTTGGTTTTATTAACAAAAAAGGCGAATTCATTATTGAAGCCAAATACTTGACTGTAGGAGATTTTGCTGACGACTTGGTAGCAGTAGGAGATTCAAGTCATCAATTAGACAAAATCATCGACATCAATAGTAATGTCGTTGGCACATTTGATAAAAAAATAATCTTATCCAATAAAGTAAGCGGAGAAGGGATACAAAATGGCTTGGTATTGATTACAGAAGACAATTATGGGTATAAATTTTCAGAAGGATTAATCAATATTGAGAATAAATTTTACGATAAAACAGGGAAATTCAAATTCAATATCCCAGGCAATAGCAAAGACTGCAAAAATGGCATGGTCGTTTTTTCTGTGTCAATCACCGAAAATGGAGATCCTAAATATGGTTATTGCAATTGTCTAGGCAAGCCATTGATTGCCCCTCAATATGATGCTGCAGATGATTTCAGCGTAGACAGAGCGATTGTTGGAAAAAAAGGCAAAGGATTTAAGTTTTTTGAAATCAACAAACAAGGGAAAATTCTTAGGTTTGTTTCTCACAAGTAATTGACTAAGCAGGGTATTCATTACAAATACTAAATTATCATTGACCATAAAAAAGCCTTCTTTGAAAATTTCAAAGAAGGCTTTTTTATGGTTTAAATCAACAAACTAGCGTACTATTATTTAGTTTTGGTTGAATCTGTAGCTTCTTTTTTATCGCAAGACTTGTTTCTTTTTTTGCAACAAGATTTTTTACCCTCCTCTTTATCGCAAGATTTTTTATCTTTTTTGCAACAAGATTTTTTATCACCATCTTTATCACAAGATTTCTTGTCTTTTTTGCAACAAGATTCTTTCTTCTCTCCATCTTGTTGAATAGTTACAGCCATTGATGCTGATGATACAAATGCTAATAATGATAATGCTACTATGATACGTTTCATAATTTTATATTTTAATTTGAATAACTATACTGTAATCTTAATAAAACATTTGGACATTACCATACATTAACCATGATAATACGGTAAAGTAGGTAAAGAACTCGGTAAATGCCTTTAAAAACCAATATCACTAACAAAATAAGACTATTATATTAGCCAATTAATTCTCTTGCACTTTGAAAAGCAGATTCACTTGGATGGTCACCACCAATCATTTGTGCAATTTCTTTGATACGCTCCTCCCCTGATAATAATTTAACTTTACTAATAGTTCTGTCAGCAGAATGGTCTTTGTAGACATAATAATGTGCTTGTGCCTGAGAGGCCATTTGAGGCATGTGTGAAATACAAATAATCTGATGTTTAAGGGTCATTTGTTTCATTAACCGTCCCACTTTGATGGCAATTTCGCCAGAAATACCAGTATCTATTTCATCAAAAATAATGGTTGGCATGGCCATTTTATCTGCCAAAATATATTTTATAGCCAGCATTAACCTTGAAAATTCACCTCCAGAGGCCGCTGTTTTTAATTCTTGAGGACTAACCCCTTTGTTGGCCGTAAACAAAAAAGATATTTTATCTAATCCATTAGTAGAAGGCTC
>JBEAZU010000371.1:0-8376 GCA_041169945.1 Bacteroidota bacterium | reverse complement strand
ATTTTTTACAGTCAATTGCATGAAGGCTATCATGCGGGTGTAATTGCTTCTTTAAAAATCTTAGTGAAATAATCCCTTGTCCTAAAATAGGCTTACCACTTCTGTAAACCTATTTTAGGACGAGACCCTACTTTCTGTTTTGTATGCTGCTTTTTGACTGGCCTTGAAAACGCCAACCTAAGGAATCCTCGTTGCAAATGAGGATTCGGAAATGCTAGAATAGTTTTAAAAAATTTACACATACTATATACACATCAATTATTTATGTTTAAAAACTTCACATTTATACTCTTTTTACTAATTCAATCTTCACTTATATTAGCTCAAAATGCGGAAGATTACTACAATGTAGGTTTAAAAGTAACCGATAATAAAGTTGCAATCTTAAACTACAATAAAGCAATCGAACTAGCACCTAATAATTCCAAGTATTATCTAGCGCGTGGTTACTGTAAAAACAATTTACAAGATTACCTGTCAGCAATTGTAGATTTTAATAAAGCCATTGAGTTAAATCCAAATGATCCCAATTTTTATTACAATAGAGGGATTGCTTATGAGTGGTCAGGTCAATTTATTCTTTCACTCACAGACTTCAATAAAGCAATTGTAATAGACTCCAACAATGCAGATTATTACAATTATAGAGGAATTACTAAAAAACATTTAAATGACCAATCAGCCCTGTTAGATTTTGATAAAGCCATAACATTAAACCCTAAAGAAGGTCGATATTATATGCAAAGAGGACTTACTCAACGTGTGTTAAATGAAAATAGCCAAGCTGCTATGTTAGACTATAACAAAGGAATTGAATTAAATCCCAATACAGCATCATTTTATTCTGTCCGAGGAAGTTTAAAACTTTCTATGAATGATAAAAAAGCTGATTTGGAAGATTATAATAAAGCAATAGCATTAAATCCAAAATATGCAGATTTTCATTATAACAGAGGGAAATGTAAAACGATATTAACCTATTATAAATCAGCAATAATTGATTTTAATACGGCAATAACATTAAGCTCAAATAATGCAGATTATTATTTTTGTAGGGCTTATTGTCTGTATCAACTAAATAATAATAATGAGGCTATAAAAGATTATTCTCAAGCGATAAAATTAAAAGCAAATGAGGCAGAATATTATTTTTATCTTGGATTGTCACAGATAAAAACTAAAGATTATCAAATGGCTATTCAGTCTTTTGATAAAACTTTAGAAATTAATCCAAATCATGATGGGGCTTATTGTAACAGAGGATATGTAAATCATATGCAATTAAATTTTCAATTAGCTATAACTGACTATGACAAAGCAATAAGTTTAAATCCTAATGTCGCCAGTTATTATATCGATAGGGGAAATACTAAAAGTAGTTTAAACAATTCCCTCTCTGCCATTTTAGATTATACCAAGGCGATAGCGCTAAGTCCTAATGAATACAATTATTATACTAAAAGAGCCGAGCAGAAAGAATTATTAAAAGATTATAGTGGTGCTATTCAGGATTATACTAAAGCTATTGACCTCAATCCACACCAATGGCGTTCAGACACTTACCTAAAGCGCGGTTTAGTTAAAATATCGTCAGGAGATAAGGATGGTGGTTGTGAAGACTTTAAAACTGCCAAAAAATTAGGAAATAAGGATGCTGTTAAAAACTTGAGAAAGTTTTGTAGGTAAATACAAACAGTTTATTTTGAAGATGAAGTATAGTTTTATCATTTCAAAATTGCGTTTTGTCAAAACTTTAAAATTATTTAAACGCCCAGAAGTTGCATTTACAACTTGAATCTAAGAAACCATAAAATGAATTTTCTAAACCATTTTCAAATCGTTTTGGCCTTGTTGTTTATCCATACCCCCACTGGTGTATCGCAAACGCTGGTACAAGTCTAAACAATTGGTGTCGTGTACCAAGGAAAATTTGTTAGCATTGGGATGAAAGGAGATTAATATGAAAACCATCTGAGGGAAAACAATCCTAAAATCATCTAATCCCAATTCAAACAAAGGATTAAAGGATGTTTGTATTTGTTAGGTTAAGGATATGCTGTTTATTAAATGGCGTTGGAAACGCCAATACTAATATCCTCGTTACAAACGAGACTAGATTAAAGCATAACACCATCATCTAATGACCAATTATCTTGCCTTTATTTCCTTCACAATACCAATAATGGTTTTGTGGTTAAGTGGAAATTCTAATAATACATGCAAAAAGCTTAATAAATACATCACCATAAAACCAAGACTATAGTCATAAATATATATGGCCATTGCCGAGCACCACGCAAACACCACCACTAAGAGGCGCAACTTAGGCACTTCGTGCCATTTGATAACAGAAGTCTTAGAAAACCAATTGAGGTAATGATAGGTGTAAGCAAAGGCTATAAATCGCATCACCATTATGCCGACACCTGATTGATACACCCCATCAACGTTGGCTAGCTCTTCATGACCAATATTGCTAAGAATGGTAAAATTCAAGTTCAAAAACAATTGAAAATTTTGAACCGCAAAATTACTAACCGATTCACTTTCAAATGGCATAAAAACCACAAGGAAAGTACATACCACATAAGCCAACAATGAAACATAACCTGAGGTACTTTTTGATTTCAATGCGCCATACCATATAAATAGCCCTGTAAATATATACACATGTATAATGGTAGGCATATACACCATAAACAATATCCTAAACAATTCAAATTCATAAAAAAGGATGAGTAAAAAAGCGGAAAACATGAGAAAAATGATTCTATAAAGCCATTTTTCTATATAAATCATGACCAAAGCCAAGGCTACGGCTAAAAACACAAAAGAACTTATCCATCGTACTTTAGTAGTAAATACATAAGACACTAAAAAAATACCTAATGCCAGAACCAAAAATGGTATAAAGTCATTTTTAAATTTAGCGTAATAATTTTTGTCATGTAACCAAGAAATTTCAGTAAGGTAATGCAAGGGACCCAATATGCCGTAGGCAAACAAAAACACTTCAAACGGTAAAATTATTGCCGCCACAACTGCCACCAACATCAAAACAATGTTAGCATAATTGAGTTGATCTAAAGTTAGTTTTTCAAACATGATAGTAAGTTTTCAGTCAACGGTTTTCGGTTAACAAGTTTAAAAATATAATTCATTCCAAATTAATCAAAAACCCTTTAAAAACAAAAATCCCGTCACGTTGAATAAAGTGACGGGATTTTAAATGTATATAATTGGCTAATTTACTCGCTTTCATCGTGAACGTTGGTGCACCTTTAAGCGCAGTGGTGACATGTACCAATGCACTAATTGTTTGAATGAGGATGAAAGGATTAGAGAAGCCAAAATTTGATAGGTTAAGAATGTACTTATTATTTTATGTATGTATGCTGTTTTGCGCTGGCGTTGCAAACGCCATTACAAAAATCCTCGTTGCAAACGAGGACTAGAAAAACCCTTTAAAACAAAAAATCCCGTCACGTTTATAGCGTGACGGGATTTTGCCTATTAATTTAAATAAATTAATAATTATTTTAATACTTTAACTTTGAAAGACAATACACCATCAAAATTTGTACCTGCTACTAAATCAGAAATACGAATTAATCCTTTAGCACCAGAAGTAGTATTATGAAATTCATAAACTTTATCTTTAGCAACTTCAATTACATTGCCACTTGTTAAAGAAATGCCACTTACTGCACCAGCAGAATAAGTTAATGTATCAAATTGAGCAGCCGTAATAGAACTTAATTTAAAGAAAGTGTTAGTAGTGTTTTTAGCAACTTTCGTTAAACCTTCAGCAGATCTAGCATTTAAAGAAATAAACTTTGGTATACCTGGAGCTGTAGTTCCTGTTTGCGCAAAACTTAAATCAACCAATGCACCAAATGATGCTGAGTCTCTTGAAAATTTAACTGAATTATCTCCAGAAGCATAATATGAACCAGTTGAAGCATTTTGAGCACCAGCTAAAACCATAGAATAATCTTTAAAAGCAGGAACTAATGGTTTAACTTCTTCTTTGTCTTTAGAACAGCTAGAAAATACAACAGATGCAGTAATTGCAAGTAAAGAAACTAATTTTAATGTTTTTTTCATGATAGAGGTTTAATAATGATTAGGATTGGTACAAATATAATTTTTTTTTTATAAAGATTCCAAGCATCTAGCTATAAAGATATTGAAATGTTATGCTTGTTCAATTAAAACACATTTTCCAGTCGACAAGTCTGCTTCTATTGCTTTGAATTTTACGTCTCTAGCGATAGTGCCATCCATATATTGCACGGTAACTTTGTCGTTTCTACCGGGGCCTTTGTCAGCAATAATCGGGGCTTGTTTTGGTTGTTCCTGTTCTTCTACTTCAGGGCTTTGTCCACCGCCACTTAACACCGAGCGTGCTTCTTCTTTGTTTTCTTTGTATACTTGTTTTGGAGTAATACGGCTAGGCGCTGCTTCACGCACATCACCGGCTTCTACTTGTGGCAAATCACCTTTAAACAAGAAATGAATAATTTCTTCATTTACCTTGTTTACAAAAGACTTAAACAAGTTAAAAGATTCCATTTTATAAATCAATAGAGGATCTTTTTGCTCATACACGGCATTTTGTACCGATTGTTTTAAGTCATCCATTTCTCTCAAATGCTCTTTCCAAGCTTGATCAATAATGGCTAAAGAAGCAAATTTCTCTTTGGCATAACTCAATTCAAAACCTGTATTTTGAATTGCTTTATCCACATTACATACTACTGTTAATTGTTTTTTACCATCCGCCAAAGGAAAAACAACGTTTTCCACATTTACACCTTGGTTTCTTAAATCTTTAAGAATAGATAAACATTTAAGGCCTAAACTCTCTTTACGAACCGTATAGTGATTTACCGCTTCTTTAAATAGTTCTTCGGTAATGGTTTCTGCATTTTCTTTTTCAAATTGATCATGGTTGTAATCAGGTGAAAAGCCAAAAATGTTGATAATGTTATACCTAAAGTTTTCGTAATCTTTAGACATTTTAGTGTTGGTAGCGATGTCTTGGCAACTATCATACACCATGTTTAATACGTCCGTTTCTAATCGTTCACCAAAAAGGGCATTCCTACGACGTGCATAAATCACCTCTCTTTGGTTATTCATAACATCATCATATTCCAACAAACGCTTACGCATGCCAAAATTATTTTCTTCAACTTTTTTCTGGGCACGTTCAATAGAACTGGTAATCATCGCATGTTGAATCACTTCTCCTTCTTCCAATCCCATTCTATCCATTAAAGAAGCAATTCTGTCGGAACCAAACAAACGCATCAAGTTATCTTCCAAAGAAACGAAAAATTGAGAAGACCCTGGATCACCCTGACGACCAGCACGACCACGTAATTGCCTATCAACCCTACGAGATTCATGGCGCTCGGTACCGATAATAGCCAAACCACCCGCCGCTTTGGCCTCCTCAGACAATTTAATATCTGTACCACGACCTGCCATGTTGGTGGCAATGGTTACGGCACCTGCTTTACCAGCTTCTTGCACAATTTCAGCTTCACGTTGGTGATGTTTCGCATTTAGCACTTCGTGTTTGATTTTACGAATACTCAACATTCTGCTCAACAATTCAGATATTTCTACGGATGTAGTACCCACCAATACGGGTCTGCCTTGTTCGTTTAATAAGCCAATTTCTTCTGCTACTGCATTAAATTTTTCACGAACACTTCTAAAAACTTTGTCTTGGGTATCAGCCCTTTTGGTGGGTTTATTGGTTGGTATGGTAACTACATCCAATTTATAAATTGTCCAAAACTCGCCTGCTTCTGTTTCTGCTGTACCAGTCATACCACTTAATTTATGGTACATCCTGAAATAGTTTTGTAAAGTTACCGTGGCATAGGTTTGCGTAGCATCTTCAACTTTTACATTTTCTTTGGCTTCAATGGCTTGGTGTAAACCGTCGGAATAACGACGACCTTCCATGACACGGCCAGTTTGTTCGTCAACAATTTTAACTTTGCTATCAACAATAATATATTCCGTATCTTTTTCGAAGAGCGTATATGCTTTAAGCAATTGATTGACAGAGTGAATACGGGCCGATTTTTCTGAGTATTCTTTGATTAATTGTTCTGTATTTTCAAGTTTAGTGGCTTCGGTTAAAGTGACATCGCCTTCAATTTTGGCCATTTCGGTACCCAAATCTGGCAAAATAAAGAAACTTGTATCTTCCCCTTCTCCCGTAATAAGGTCAATACCTTGTTCGGTTAAGTCTATAGAATTGTGTTTTTCATCAATCGTAAAATACAAAGGCGCATCGGCTTTCGGCATTTCACGGGAATTGTCTTGTAGGTAATAATTTTCAGTGGTTTGTAATATCTTTTTATTCCCTGATTCAGACAAGAATTTAATCAAAGGTTTACTTTTTGGCAAACCTCTATACGCCCTAAATAAAGCTAAACCGCCATCTTTTTCATTTCCTTCCCCGATTAATTTCTTGGCTTCTACCAAATAGCCATTCATTAATTTTTTTTGTGCCTCCACCAATTTAGCCACGCGAGGTTTTAAATCATAAAATTCATGTTCATCGCCACGAGGCACCGGTCCAGAGATAATCAAAGGTGTTCTGGCATCATCAATCAATACAGAATCGACCTCATCGACCATCGCATAATGGTGTTTTCTTTGCACCAAATCATCCGTATCGCGCGCCATGTTATCACGTAGGTAATCAAATCCAAATTCGTTGTTGGTACCGTAAGTGATGTCCGCTAAATAGGCATTTTTACGGGCAGGGGAATTGGGCTCGTGTTTGTCGATGCAATCAATGGTAATATGATGAAATTCAAACAATGGCGCCATCCATTCAGAGTCACGTTTTGCCAAATAATCATTGACAGTAACCACATGAACTCCTTTTTTGGCCAAGGCATTTAAAAAAGCAGGCAAGGTAGCCACCAAAGTTTTACCCTCACCTGTTGCCATTTCTGAGATTTTTCCTTGGTGTAAAACAATACCACCAATCAATTGTACATCATAATGTACCATATCCCAACTTACCTCATTACCTGCTGCCAACCATTTGTTGTACCAAATGGCTTTATCGCCGAGTATCTGTACATTTTTTTTGTGGGTGGCAATTTCACGGTCAAAATCTGTGGCGGTTACTTCTAATTTGCCATTTTCTTTGTAACGTCTTGCTGTTTCTTTGACTACAGCAAAAGCTTCAGGTAGCACGTCCATTAAAGCCAGCTCTAATGATTTGTTGCGTTGCTCTTCTAGCTTATCTATTTTTGAAAAATAGGCTTCTTTTTTATTGATATCATTAGAAGCCAATACTTTATCTTGCAATGTTTTCAGTTCGGTGTCAATTTCTTGAAGACTTGCTTGAATGGCAGCAATAATTTCAGGCGTTCTGGCCCTTAAAGCATCATCAGAAATGGCATTTAATTTTGCATACTCAAGGTTAATTTTATCAACTATTGGCCACAACAATTTCACATCTCTATCTGACTTGGTGCCAAATACTTTAGAAATACTTTTAATTATAAAATCTAACATAATTTAATCTTGTTCTTAATATTGTCAATTCAACCTTCAAAGTTAAACGGATTTTAATAAAATAATACATTTTTTTAAAGTATTCCAGTTCACTCAGGGCGTTTTAGTATAGTATTTATAAGTCTAACACGATTCGAATATTAGACTTTAGTTGTTGTGTTTGCTCTTTTGTTAAATGTCCTAGTTTTTTAATAAGCCTTTTGTTGTCAATAGCCCTCATTTGATCTACCAAAATATCACTTGCTTTATCAGGCTGTGAATCTTATAAATGTACCCATAATAACTCTATTGAAGTATTTTACATTGGTAGTAATCGGACAAATTAAAGTAGATAAATGTACATCATTGAGCAAATCGGTCTGTATAACAACAATAGGCCTGGTTTTCCCTGGCGCTGTTCCTATCGTTGGATTTAAATCTGCCAACCAAATATCATACTGTTTGATTTCCATCCATTAATTTTTCAAATTCATGTAAAATATCCATAGAAACCTTGCTTGTTAAATTTGACTCTTTAAGCAATTGATTTTTTAATAATTGTCTTTTATTGAATTGGTTATAAATATATACCGCTTCATTGATATATCGGTTTCGAGCAAGATGAAGCTTTGAAGTCATTTCTTCAGCATCATCAAATATATGTTCATCAAGTTTAAGTGATAAGGTTTTCATTATGCTATTTTATCAAAGTGTATTTAGGGCTTGCTGAAAAACTCGTTTACTTATTAATCTTTACTTTCATTCTAATTTTTGTCACTTTTTTCCTTGATGAAAAAAGTAACCAAAAAAATCAAGACTTTATAAAAAATGCTAAAA
>JBEAZU010000370.1:0-3329 GCA_041169945.1 Bacteroidota bacterium | reverse complement strand
GTGGCTTTTACTTTGTTGATTGGCGGAATATTGTTGCTTTTTGTTGACCGTTGGTTTGCTAAAAATGAATCAGAAGGGACAGAAGAGGTGACGTATAAATCTGCTTTTTTAATCGGCTTTTTCCAGAGTTTAGCCATGGTGCCTGGGGTATCAAGGTCTGCGGCTAGTATTATTGGTGGTTTAACTCAAAAAATAACCCGTAAAGCGGCGGCTGAATTTTCCTTTTTCTTGGCTGTTCCTACCATGTTTGCTGCAACAGCCAAAAAACTATACGATTTTAGCAAAGTACAAACTGATGTAGACGCTTTAATGGCCAATATTAATTTATTGCTTATTGGTAATGTAGTCGCATTTGTGGTGGCCATGGTTGCCATTAAATTTTTTATTCATTTTTTGACCAAATATGGCTTTAAAATGTTTGGCTATTATCGTATTGTAGTAGGCGCTTGTATTCTAATATTACTAGCCTTGGGCTATGATTTAAAAATTGATTAATGGAAGAATTGAATTTTGAAGAAGGGGTAGTATTGCTGATTGACAAACCATATACCTGGACTTCTTTTGATGCCGTAAGGAAAATTAGAAATTCAATTCGTATTAAGAAAATTGGCCATGCTGGAACGCTTGATCCTTTGGCTACTGGTTTATTGATTATGTGTACCGGTAAGTTTACCAAACAAATCGATAAAATTCAGAATGCCAATAAGGAATACATTTGTGAAATGACCATCGGTAAAACCACGCCTTCTTTTGATTTAGAAACTGAAGTTGATGCCGAATTTCCTTTTGAACATGTCACCAAAGCGTTGTTTTTGAAAACGGCAGAGGCATTTACGGGGGAAATAGCCCAGGTGCCGCCTATGTTTTCGGCTTTGAAAGTAGATGGACAACGCCTATATAAATTGGCTAGAAAAGGGGAGACGATAGAATTGAAATCCCGAGACATTACCATTCATGCCATTGAATTATTGGTGTTTGATGCTCCAGTGATTACTTTTAGGGTCACTTGTTCTAAAGGAACGTATATCAGAAGTTTGGTGCGCGATATGGCTTTGGCCATGGATACTGGCGCTTATATGTCGGCTTTGAGAAGAACCAAAATTGGTGATTACGATGTGAACGATGCCATTTTAATTGAGGATTTTGTAGCGAAGTACGGTAAAAAAAGAGAGGAGAATCCATAAACGATGGTAGTATATCACGATATCAATCATTTTACCAAACTTACTTTAGGTCTTACGACCATTGGTATTTTTGATGGTGTGCATGTCGGACATCAAAAAATATTAGCAAGCTTAGTGAACGAAGCCCATACAATAGGCGGAGAAAGTGTGGTTCTTACTTTTTGGCCTCATCCTCGATTGGTGCTAAGCAATGATACCACTTTGAAATTAATCAATTCTATAGAAGAAAAAATTGCTTTAATCGCTGCCATTGGTGTAGATCATTTGATTATTATCCCCTTTACCAAAGCATTCGCTAGCTTGTCTGCGGAAGAATTTAGCAAAGTGTATTTAGCCGATAAAATTGGAACAAAAAAATTATTCATAGGTTATGACCATCGTTTTGGAAGAAACAAAGAAGGTGGTTTCGATTATTTGAGAGAGCATGCTCATTTGTATGGTTTTGAAGTAAATGAAATCCCTCGTCAAGACATTGACAATTTAGCGGTTAGTTCTACCCGTATTCGGGAAGCCATTGAAAGGGGCGATTTGGAAGAGGCCAATGAATTGTTAGGACGTATTTATTCTTTGGAAGGGGAGGTGGTGAAAGGGCGACAAATGGGTCGACAACTTGGTTATCCTACGGCCAATATTGCCATTGCTTTTGAACATAAAATATTGCCTCATTTTGGGGTGTATGCAGTGAAAATTGATATCCATGCTAAGGTATTCCATGGGATGTTGAATATTGGCATAAAGCCTTCATTCGAAAATTTAGATCCTACTATTGAGGTGCATATTTTTGATTTCGAAGAGGATATTTACGGCCAGCATTTGAAAATAAGTTTTGTAAAACGAATCAGAGATGAACAAAAATTTGATTCCATAGAAGCTTTGAAAAATCAATTACAAATAGATAAAGAAACGTGTTTACAAATTTTTGAATTGATTTAATATGAATTTGAGCACCAAAATTGATTATGCGAATATTATTCTTATCGTATTTTCATTGACCTTGGCTTATTTAATTCCTTTTGAATTAGTGCTTTATGCTTATGCCATTTTAGGGCCTTTGCATTATATGACCGAAATTGATTGGCTTAAACGCAAGCATTTTTATATGCCTCATCACAACATGGCATTGCTGTTGGCTGGTTTGGCTTTTCTGATGGCAGCGCCCTATTTGATGACTACCTTGTCTGCTTATATTCCTTTTATTGGACTTAGAAATTTATGGGACTTCGCCATTGCTTTGCTGCTTCAAAATAAAGCCTCGATACTTTTACTAGGTGTTTTTTGGTCCATGGCATGTGTATTAATACGAACAGTGCGGTATCGTGTAGTCATGATGTTGGTAGCTGTTGTATTGGCTTGGAGTATTCATTCCTTTCCATTATACACCTTGCTAGTTGGATTAATGTTGCCAACCATCGTGCATAACTATATTTTTACAGGATTTTTTATGCTTTATGGGGCTTTTAAATCATTGAGTTGGGTGGGGGTGTTTTCTGTGTTTGTATTGGTATTGGTACCCCTATTTGTATTTGTAATCCCTGTTGATATTCATTATCCGATTACTGATAAAATTAGAAATTTAATTGTCAATACCGGATTTGGGTATTTGAATACGAGCTTCAGTCACTTGTTTGGGATTGCTATTGGGGACAATATTTTTGAGTCTACTTTGGCCATCAAGGTGCAAGTGTTTTTATCCTTTACCTATCTATACCATTATTTAAATTGGTTTTCCAAAACCTCTATCATTCAATGGCACCAAGGGATGTCTACATCTACCATCTTTTATATTGTATTGATTTGGGCCATTACCACAGGAATTCATTTCTTTGATTTTACGAAGGGGATTATGGTCTTGTATTTTCTAGCCATCTTGCATGTATTTCTAGAATTTCCTTTGAATATTCATTCTTTCAGAGGTGTTTTGAGAGGGTTTAAGAAATAAATCACAAGTAGTGCTGAATCACACTTGAAGCGATATTAAAAAATATTGTACATCCATAATGGACATGTCCATAAAAAAAAATCCCCTTGTTCAATGAGCAAGGGGACTTTTTTTATGTCATTTTAATAATGGCTTAACCATAAAAATCAGCAATTTTTGCTAATCCTTTAGGGTTTAGGATTTTAATTTTTTTACCTTCTGTGGCA
>JBEAZU010000369.1:0-16391 GCA_041169945.1 Bacteroidota bacterium | reverse complement strand
CTTAAGAAATGATTTTAATTCAAAATGCAGTAATTAGTGATGACATCGCAGATAAATTTTTTGTTTGTGATTTAAATAAATGCAAAGGGGCTTGTTGTGTAGAAGGCGATTTGGGTGCTCCTTTGGAAGAGGAAGAATTGGCTTTGATGGCAGAAGCCTATGCGGCTGCCAAACCCTACATGACGACAAGAGGTATAGCAGAAGTTGAAAAACAAGGCTTGTATATCAAAGACCATGAAGGTGATTTTTCTACCCCAACCATCGATAACAAAGAATGTGCTTACGCCATTACAGATGAAAAGGGTATTTTAAAGTGTGCCATTGAACAAGCTTATCTCGAAGGTAAAACTACTTTTAAAAAACCAATCTCTTGCCATTTGTACCCTATACGTGTCACCAAGTATGAAAATTATGATGCGCTTAACTATGATCGTTGGAATATTTGTAATCCCGCTTGTAGCCACGGAAGAGACCTTGGGGTAGCCATTTATAAGTTTTTAAAAGAACCACTTATCCGAAAATATGGGGAAGCTTGGTATATGGAATTGGTAGAAGAAATCGAAGCACAGTAATTTTTCTCCCACTAAGCTTTACCTATCAATCCACAGCAGTTTTTGCCGTTACAGGCAAAGCCATAAATACCCTGGTGCCGTAGTCAAGATTAGAAAAAACCTGGATATTGCCTTTGTGAATTTTAAATATTTTGTTAGACAAGGAAAGACCTATGCCATGACCAGCTATGGTTTTTGTGTTGGCAGCCCTATAAAATGGTTCTAATATTTTTACAATATCATTGTCTGGAATACCAATACCCAAATCAATAACTTTAATCACCATCCAAACATCCGTAATATTTAACAGTACCTGTACTTTCTTATGGTTTGAATATTTGCAGGCATTGTCAACCACATTGAGGATGGCTGTTTTTAACCATTGTTCATTGGCTTGTGTGATGAGTTTTTCTTCTTCTTCAGGCATGTTTTCATATTCAAATGAAATCGCTTGATGGGGGTATTTTCGTTGACAATCGTCAATAACTGTGAGTACTACTTCATCAATCCTAACCGCCGTAAATTTAAAATCGGGGGCATTAAAGTCAGTTTGTGCCAAATCCAATAAGCCATTGAGAAGGCTGTTCAGATTTAATAAATCCTCTAAGCTTGAACTTAAAATTTGCTTATACTCTTCTGTACTTCTATCACTAATAAGGCCTACCTCTAAATGACCTTCTAGCGAGGTTAGTGGCGTTCTGAGTTCGTGCGAAGCATTAGATACAAAACTTTTTTGGGTTTCAAAGGCGTATTGCAACCTGTCGAGCATGCGGTTAAAAGTGGTTGCCAATTGTTGTAACTCATCTTGCTCTTGACTTTCGCCAATTGCAACCCTTGTACTTAAATTTGAAGCGGTAATATTATCGACCTGACTAACTACTGCTGCGATGGGGCGAAGCACCCTGTCTGCAAAAAATCGTCCTAAACCAATAACAATCAAAATAAAAATAAACCAACCAATGAGCAAAATTAATTCAAGGTTTTGAAGTTTTGAAAAACCATATTTATCAAATCCTGACACTACAATAATGTAGGTACCATTATGGCCTTTATAGGTAATGCCTATGGCTTCTTTTTCTTTTTGCTCAAACCGGTATGCTTTTTTCTTTTCAATTTTGGCAAGTAGGTTATCGTCTATACTTAACTTTTCTACGCCTGCATTAAAAATTTCTTTACGGTTAAGTAAGATGACTACATGCTCGTGGTACAAGACCGATTTGTCTTTTGCACTCAGTAATTTTAGCATGCCTGGATCGGCATCTTCCACTTCTATGATGATTTGTGCGGTGGTTAATGCCCTGATTTTGAGGCGTTGTGCAAAATCTTTTTCGCGGTATTGCGCATAAAAAAAGTAAATAGACAATGAAAAAACCAACAATAAGGCACCAACAATAAGGGCAAAAAGATAGGTAAGTCTATTTTTTATTTTCATTGTTACTGTACTTAAATTTGTTATTTGAAACTCGTTTTACCTTGCTACTTGCACCCAACCTTTGAATTTTTGAAATCGGTCGCTGAACTTTGCCCTGTTGGTATACGTCACTTCGGCATAATAATAATAAATGCCATCAGATAGGGTGCCAGGATTCCAGTGTATATTGATGTCCATGCTATTCGACGATTCAAATACTTTTCCTCCCCACCTATTGTATACCGAGAATTTCACACTTTCCACAAATCGTGGTGGAAACAATGGGATAAACAATTCATTGACATCATCATTGTTTGGGGTAACGATATTGGGTAATTCAAAACATGGACATACATCTTGGCAAACAATATTGCTTGCTTCGCCTTCTTCGTCATTAAAATTGACGGTTTTAATGGCATAACAGCCTGAAAATGATTGGAGGTTAGGATGCAAAAATATACTGTCGCTGGTAAAGCCAATTTTGTTGAAAGTGGCCTTGTCATTTTCGGCATAATACACCGAAAAGCCTTTTGGTTGATCACAAGCAGAGGTGATTGGCATTTTCCAAAATATAAAATTTTGGTAAGGTGGATTAGGAAAACTTTCTTTGCAGGTATAATTGGCACAAATACTTTCTTTAATGCCTATTTGTACCACTGGTTTTGATCCAAATTTTGGCACATCACACAGTTGTTGTGATTCGTTTATGATAGAATCTTCTCCTACATCTACGCAATAACGACCTACACTTTCCACTATAAAACAAGCCGTATCGCAATTTTTCAGGTTGTTGATTTCTATTTTGCTTAAGGTATCTGTTTGTGGAACAAGTTTTTGAATCAATGCCTTGGTGTTGGCATTGTAGATGTTAAAGTGGTTGATGATAAAATGCGGTGTACCACGAATTTCTAATGAAATTTTACCGTTGTTTGCTTTTGATTTTAACAACACATTAGACGCCGGTTCTGTTTGCCCCACTTCAATACCATTCGCTTTAAATTTGAGCAAATACAAATACAAGGAATCTTTGGTATTGGCTTGGTCTACATAAAAGGTGTCAAGCAAGGTATTGGCATTGATGGTCGTAAGGAGTTGATAATTATTGTTTGACAGTCCCGCGCTTCTGAAGAGTTGGTATTCAAAAGGTGGCACTAGGCCTAAAGTATCAAAAGGCTTTACCCAAGCTACTTTAATTTTACCCGCTGTACCGGTTGCTGTCACGGTAATTTGTTTGATTAAGGGTACATTGGGCAATAACATAATGCCTTTTGGTGTTGGCGCAATGGCTGCTCCACCTCCAAGACTTTTGTCATTAGACCTTGGTTTAATGGTATAGTAATAATAGGTGCCAATTTTTAAGCCTTTCCCTCCGTTGTCGTCTATGAAAACGGAATCCGTTATGGGTACACTGGCAATTAATTCTCCCGATAACAAACTAGATCGTCCTGCATTGCAATCGTTGTTTGTAAATATGGAATCACATTCTTGCCTGTAAATTTCTACTACTGCTTTGATTGGGTTTTGAAATTTGGCCGCATTACAAGTTTTGTTATAAGGATCCCAGGTTAATTTCGATGATTTTCCTACGGCCCTTACTTTAAAATTCGTTGGTTCAGGAGCATTGAGTTTAATGCTTAAGGTTTTAAAGTCGTATAGCTTTTCTCCTGCCCCGGCAGGTGGATAGTCTTCTGCTTGAAAATTAAATAAATAGGGTTGGTCTTGTGCATCACCACAGCTTGGTTGCCATTGGAGTTGTGTGGTGGAAGGTGGTGGAAAATAGATGATGTTTGTTTTTAATACGGCTTTACCATTTACTACCTGTGAGCCAAACATATCGGTGGAGATAGAATTACCATCTGGGTCAGACGTAATGATGTCAAGGAGTATTTTATTACCCGTAGCAATAAGACAAGTATCGTTTGGTAATTTTAGTTTGGGCGGTTTGTTTTTGCCATCTTTCACCACTATTTGCATGTCTCTGATGATGTAGCCAATTCTCACCCCATTTCTAAATTCCGACACCCTAATGGCAATGTTGTAAATGCCTGCTTGTCCTGGGGTGTTCCAAGTAATGTCGCCTGTTTTAGCATTGATGTTAAAAGTGCTTGCGGCACCACTCAGCGATTTGCCGTTAAATTTGGTGTCGTCGGGGTTGGTATACCCATCAACATTTTTACCTTTGCCTTGTTTGGTAGGGATAATGCTAAAACTTAAGCTGTCACCATTGGGGTCGTAAGCTCCTGTATTGTAGGTGTATAATTGCCCACTATTGGCATTGTCGATTGGAGGGATGGTAAGTATGGGAGAATCATTGATTCCACTAAATGGGTCTATGTTGATTAATGTTTCGATATACAAAGGGGTGTTAACCGAATTGTCCATGTTTAAAATTTCACTTACCCTATTGTTTTCGGTATAACTCACATAAAAGGTGCCTACTTGTTGGTATAAATGATTAAAAACATAGGTGCCTTTCACTACCCCAACCGATACTTCTTCTAATGGTTTTACCCTTGTGCCGGTAGCGGTGGTATTGTCACCAAAATCTAAGGTGGCATAGGTGGTGGCTATATAACTATTGTTGCTGAGTGAATCCACTCTCGATTTATCAAAATATACAAATAAAGTAAAAGTGTATTCCTTGGAATCTGCGGGTTCTCTAACGACTTTGATGTCTGCGGCTTTAATGTGTGTTGCCAAGCAATCGGTCACATTCGCCAACATAGCCATCAATCCGAAAAATAAAAGGATGTAAAGTTTTCTCAAGGGATAATTATTCAAAATTTTAATACTTACAAATCTACTCTAAACCAACAAAAAGACTTTAGAAATAACTTCTTTTTTTTTGATTTATTGTGGTGTTTACGAAATGATTAACCTACAGCTGTTTTCGGGCTTTTAAAGGGCTTGTCTATTGGCATAATTTATTTAGCTTTGAATTATCATTTTGATTTATGGCTATGAAACCTTCCAAGTATACAATTATTGAAGTGGCCTCCGAATTAGGGGCTGGTAAAAGAGGGACAAGTTTGGCGTATGCCGCTTTACGTATTGCTGATGCCGAAAGACCTCATCATGTGTTGAGCAAAATACCCCACCAAAAAGCGGTGGACCACAACCATTTAATTGGCTCCAAACCTGCTTTTGAACATGCCAAATACATCAATGATTTAACCCTTGTAAATGAAAATATCTGCTTTGAAGTAGAAGCTGTACTAGCTGCTCAAAAATTTCCCCTAATTATTTCTGGTGACCATAGCAATGCCATTGGAAGTATTGCCGGGGTGAAAAATTATTTTCATGACAAAAAAGTAGGGGTAATTTGGATTGATGCCCATGCCGATTTACATACACCTTTTACTACTCCCTCTGGTAATTTGCACGGGATGCCTGTGGCGGTTTCTTTGGGCTTAGATAATTTGGATAGGTCAAGAAATCAAATAGATGAAGATTTGATTCCACATTGGGAAAAATTAAAACGCATAGGCAACAGAGAGATTAGCCCCAAAATTGATCCTACCGATATGGTATTTATTGCCTTACGTGATTTTGAAATCCAAGAATATTTTTTAATTCATGATTACAATATGAAAACTTTTCAACCTTTTGATATCAAAAGTTTAGGCATTGAGGATGTCATTAAGCTGACCATTGATTACTTAAAAGATTGTGAAGTAATTTATATTTCTTTTGATGTAGACAGCTTGGATACGGCAATTTCTGTAGGGACGGGTACGCCGGTTTATAATGGTTTGCAGGTGGCTGAAGCCAAACAATTGCTTTCGGCTTTTATGCATTTACCCCAAACAAAAGCCTTAGAAATTACAGAAATTAATCCATTATTAGACAATAATAATAAAATGGCGAAAGTTGTATTGGATATTTTAGAAGATGTACTCTAATGACGACATTACCAAAAGGCATATACCAACATTACAAAGGCAAATACTATGAAGTAATAGATGTGGTGCACCATAGCGAAACTTTAGAAGAATTGGTGCTTTACAAAACTTTATACAAAACAGAGATGTATGAAGAGGGAAAACTATGGGTAAGGCCTATTAAAATGTTTCTTGAAAGAATATACCTTGATGGCAAAATGATAGATAGATTTAAATTTATCAAATCCCATATATGATTTTGGTTTGCGAATCCAAACCCTAAAAACCTTTGCTAATCACTAACTATACCATGAGAATTGTAGCTGAAATAACCGATAAACCTTGCCGAATCACCATTTTTAATTGGAACAATAAATATATTCTTAAATTAGAATATGGCAATTATGAACAAACCTACAAAGTGGCCGCACTTGATTTGGGTGGTGATGAGGATATTAAAAATTGCTTAAGCGATGACTTTATCAACAAAGTAATGCATCGTTTTATGGCGATGGAAAACGATTTGATGGAGGTATTAAGTTTGTAAAAGATAAGCGTTTTACGACAATATTGCTGTTTGCCGTAAAACGCTTTTTATTTAATTTTTGATTATTTTGAATGCTTTTTCAGTACCATTACTTGCTATTTTTAAAATGTACATTCCAGCATTTAAAAACGATACATCAATGGTTTTGTTTGTGTAGCCTGTAGTCGCTTGGTTGTTTTCTAAATCGAATAATTTTTTACCATCCATGCCATACAAAGTAATTTGAATCATTGATGCAGCATTACTTAATTGTACTTCTAGTAAGTCTATGACGGGGTTGGGCGAAATACTGATTTCTGTTTGATTGACATTGTCATTAATGCCTTCCACACAAGTTAAAGCTGTCGTATTGGTCGATACAGGGCTTAAACCACTCCAGCCTACCCAATCGTGTATACCTACCCCTGCATAAGAAATGTTGGTCCCGAAAAGGTCAGTATGTTGCATCATGCCATAGTTGGCAGCTGATTTTGTGTTTTGAGGGGGCGTATCACAATAAGATACATATTGGTCTACCAAACAATGTGTTTCAATGGCAGACAAAACCCTTGGCCTTTTTCCATCTGGCAATGTATTGGCATAGTCTAAGTGGTCTTTACACATCAAGCTTACTTTGCTGTTCACATTGGTGTGGTACGACATGATTACGTATTCATCAACGTATTCCATGAGTGCTTTATGGAGTTCTTTTTTTACGCCATTGTAATAGGCATACAAAGGCGTTTTTTGACTTCCCATGGCCGCATGGGTATAGCTAAGTCCTGTAATCCAGCTCATGACGGCGATGCTGTATTGAAGCCCTGCATTGTGACACAATACCGCCGCATCATGGGTTTGTTTTACCCAATCGGTACATATACTATCCCTGTCTTGACGCTCTGTTGATCTCCAAAAGCCTGAGCCCGCAGTGGTACTCAATCCTGCATCAGTGGAACCATAATGAAAAACATCTGCATTGGCCGGTGACACACAATCACCACTCATGTCTTGGTATACAAATTCATTGTCACCTGCAAAGCCATAAAATTTTTGCTTATCTGTGCTTTTGCTATTGTATGTAATTACGGCATTAATTACTTTATAAAAACCACTTGGACCGCATTGGTCCGAAAAATACCCTCTCCATCCATCCATACCCCAAACCCTAATACCCTTGCAGCTACATTGTTCAATGAATTTTTGTAAGGCCGCTTGTTTTCCTGCAAAGGTACTTGTTTGCACATACAAATAGATGTCGGAGATTGTACTTGCTACACATTCATTTAAAACTTTATTCTCTTCTGTATTGACACCAATGATGCTGCCTGTATTCCAAATCCATAATGATTTTTGAAAGGTTTTTGCTTCGCTAATGTTGACAAGCATTAGCATAGCCATGGTGGCTAAACTGAGGTGACGGTGCATTAACTTTTTCATGTCTTTATGATTTAGGGTAGGAATTGCTTCTTTCGAAAGTAAATATAATAATATAATGCAATAAAAGCTTTCTATATTTATATTTATTTAAAAAAGTAAGCAAATGAAATCTTTTGTATGGGTTTTGAAATATATTGTTGGTTTATAAAAACATGATTTTTTTCACCATAGTGGTGCCATTCACTTGCATGTGGAGCAAATAGGTGCCGCTTGGCAAGTTATTTCTAGGAATATATTCTTGGTAATTGCCCATCTGTAAAATTTGATTTTGAACAATAGTACTTACTTTGGCCCCAATAAGATCATATAATTCAAGGTTGATGGTAGATTCATTTTTTAAATCATATGCAATGTGTATGTAATCACTGGCAGGATTGGGTGAAATGTGCAATGCTAGTACTGTGTTTTTTTGGTCAATTATATTGTTGACAATCAATGGTGTAAGGTCAAAATCATCGGCACAAATTTTAGCTGTTCCTGATGCCCGGTAAACAAATACAGTGGCATTGGTTGATATGTTTCCGGTAGTGAAATTTAGTTGAAATTGTTTAAATGAGGTGCTTTTACAATTGGTTTGAATGGTACTACTACCAAAATTTTTAACTCCCATTTGAATGGTGGTATTGCCTGAATTGATATAACCACTAAACACGTAAGCGGTGTTGGATTGTAAGCCTGTTACTATTTGCTCTGCACCTGCTTCCCCATCTTTAAATGCAATGCCATTATTGCCCGATTGCGCACAGCTTGTGCTGAGATTGCCTCCCCATATATCCCATCCGCCATTTGATTCAAGGTCAGCATTGCGTAGCAAGCCTGTGCCGTTGCCATTGCTACCTACAATAATGGTGAACGATTGGTCTAAGTCACTAATGCCATTTGAAATTCTTAGGGTAACATTGTTGGGTCCTTGGTAATTGGCAGTAGGAGTTCCCGTTAATATGCCCGTAGCAGGATTAAAAGAAAGCCAAGTCGGTAGGGTCGGAGCACTAAAAGTGACGGCTAAATTTCCAGTGTCGTACCCACTGAAAGTATATGTATACAAGCTGTCAACTTTGTTGTTGGTAATGGCTTGTGAGGTAATTAATAGGCCTATGCCAGGGTCTGGTTTTCTGTATTTAAAATGAAGAGAGTCTAGTCGTTCGTATTTGGGGTATAACCTAGCTAGGAAATTGTTATAGTCTTTTCCAGGAGCTGCCCAGTCTATTTCAGCAGTAGTAAATAGGCGTGGAGCTATTAAAAATTCTTTGTCATTTTCGTTGGTAATTTTATCACTCCAAATGCAGGCTTCTACCCCTAATATTTTGCTTTGTTGTACACTGGTTAATCCGCTTGGCATTGGTTCGTAATTGTAGGCGGTATTTAAATCAATGGCTGGTCCCCAAGTATCGCCGAGTTCTCCATCAATCCACCTCATGTCAAAATATACCAAATCGTAAGGCGATAAAATAGTGTTATAACCAGCCCTAGCGGTAGTGTAAGCGCCAGCTGTGGTACTTACTTCTGGCTCCCAATATTGTAAAATGCCATTGGCTGGAGGAATGTTGTTGGTTTCAACCCCCGACCAGCCTATCCATTGTTTATTTTGATTGGCAACTATTCCTGCAGCCCTGGTCATGAAATAGTTTTTTAACTGCAAGTCGGTGGTTATATTTGCGGCAGTTTTTCTTTTGCTACAATCTTTACATTGAGTCCACCTTGAAAAATCTTTGGTTTCATCGCCTCCTAAATGGATGTAGCCGCCAGGAAACAATGGGGCAATTTCGTTGATCACATCCGTGATAAAAGTGAAAGTGGCTTCTTTGCCAGCACACAATAAATCTGAAGAAGCACCTACGGCACATTGTACTGAAAATGGCCCACCGTATGGCGCATTTAATTTTGTACAAGACAATTCTGGATAGGCGGCCAATACTGCTACACTATGGCCTGGCATTTCAATCTCAGGAATTACTTCGATGTGCAAGGCTGCGGCATAATTGACGATTTCAGTAATTTCTGTTTGGGTATAATAACCGCTATTTCGTCCACTACAATTGGCATTCACAGAAGCTATGCTTTGAAGTTTAGGCCTACTTTTGATTTCAATTCTCCAACCATGGTCATCGACCAAATGCCAATGAAATTTATTGAGTTTAATCATAGCCATGAGGTCTAGTAGTTTTTTCGTGGCATCTACGCCAAAAAAATGACGGCTGTCGTCTTGTAAAAAACCTCTCCATTTAAATCTTGGAGCATCGGT
The DNA here is from genome assembly GCA_041169945.1 of Bacteroidota bacterium. Lineage (GTDB taxonomy): Bacteria > Bacteroidota > Bacteroidia > Cytophagales > UBA9547 > CALPQG02. The sequence continues at coordinate 6,343 of JBEAZU010000369.1, read as the reverse complement.
GATGGCCACTACCGGAATTACCCAATTTACTGATTTTACTACTTGGCTTGCTTCAATTTTATTGGGTAAAAGTTGTCGTAAGGTTTGCCATCCATAAAACAAACCTGTTGTGGTATTGGCTTGTATGGTAATTTGGTTTGGTTTTACAGTGAGTAAATAACCTTCTTCTCCAATGGTGTTATTGGTGTTAGGTAATATGGATAAGGCAATGTCACCATTTGATTCTGTGAGTACTGAGGTGGTGACAGGAAAAGAATAACCTGTGGCTTTTTTTAAAAAGGTAGCCAATTTATTGCCTTCTTCAAGACTGTTTGCTTGCACTATAATACTGCTGGTGTCGGTTAACGTAAAAACTCCTGTACCTAGCGTTGCTTGTTGAGGTTTAGGAATAACAAGTACGCCAGCTGTTTGTGCATGGCTTTGTAGTTGCAGCATAAGAAATAGGCTAATGCAAACACAACGCAATTTGCGGTTGATATTTAGTTCGATAAGTTTCATTTTATAAACTATTTTGAATTGAAAATTAGTGTTTATTTAGATTGAAGTGGCGTTACTTTTAGCCAATCAATAACCAAGGTTTTCGTGCCTTGCCATTTCATTTCTCCAGCCCAAGCCAAATCTCGAAATCCTAAAATGACGTCTGAAGCATTGCTTGCTACCGCTTTGCTGATGCTATGTTGCGGTACGCCATCAATAAAAAAATCAATCTTATCTTTGTACCAATCAATGGTAAAAATGTGAAATTTATCGTCTATTAAGGATATCTTTTTTCCTGATTCGTTTACTATGGCTTTGAATGCGCCATCGTATGGCGTCTCTGTGCTTACACTTGCGTTTCCCCAACTGTTAAACCTGGCATCCGTCCATCCGTTTACACTGTCAATGTCATGGTTTTCTGGTAATGTTTTGGCATCATCAGGCACAATTTCAATGTCTATTTCATTGAATATTTCATTGGATTCTTCATAAGTAAAAATAAATCCTACCAAGCCTTGCACGGCGATGCCTTTCATTTTTACTTCCATTCTATGACCAGGACCCACATTGTTGACGGTGATGGTTTGGTAGGGGTTGGTTTCATCATGGTCATTAGATACATCTGAGTCTACTGTTAGGTAGGCGTATCCATCTCCTGGACATATTTTGTTCCATCCGTCTTGTTTAGGATAGAGGTCGGTTTTGTATGACCAATCTCCCCCTTGCACTGGAAGACCTTTTTTGTTAAACTCTTCTATGAAATTACTTTGCGAAAAAGCAAAATGGCTAAACAAAATCAATCCTGTAGTAAGAGATTTCATAACAGTAGTATTTAATGGTTTACTTTAGGATGACCAATTTTACACTTTTAGTACTGTTGTTGATGGTGATTTGACAAATGTATACGCCAGCCTCTAAAGCATTGGTGTGCACATTTTGATGACCAGCGCCAAGTAGTTGATTCTCTAGTAGGGTTTGTATGTTTTGACCTTGCATTGAATACAAGGCTACACTCACTGTAGAAGAGTTGGTTAAATCAAAGTCAATTTGTGCTATACTTTCACTTGGATTTGGATATACTTGTAGGTTGTTGATAGTTATTTGTTCGTTCATGCTGTTTACAATCGAACTGTCAACCAGTTCAAAATCATCGGCACATACTGCTGTGGTATTCCCAAAGCGATATAGGTAAATGATTACTGAAGTGTTGGTGTCGCCTGTTGTAAATATTTTGGTGTATTTGGTGAAGGTGTTGCTGTTGCAAATGGTTTCATAGGTTGGTCCACCAAATTTTTTGGTGCCAAGTCCTACGTTTGATCCACCCGTATTGACAAAGGCACTCACGGCGTACCTTGTAAGTGGTTTTAGGCCTGTAACTTTTTGTTCTATCCCGGCTTCATTAGTGGTTAATGAAACACCATAGCTGCCTGTTTTCGCACAATTGTTTGTTCTTGTGCCTGCCCATAAATCCCAAGCCGTGTTGGTTTCAAAACTGCCATTGACCAATAAATTTTTGAGTACTTCTGTTGCTGTAACTTGAATTGCAAAAGTTTGTGTTGTGCTTTCGGTACCATCACTTACTTGTAAAGTAACGGTATGGTTTCCGATATCATTCACACTTGGGGTGCCTGATAATAATTTACTTGTAGCATTAAAATTCAACCATGTTGGTAATGTTGTAGCGCTATAAGTTAGTGGGTCACTATTGAGATCAGTAGCGGCAATAGTATAGTTGTAAGCGATGTTTTTTGTAGCAGTTAAGGTAGGGGTAGTATTGATTACGGGTGGTGCATTGGTTTGAAGTGGTGTTGGCCAACCCGCAAATTGTGAGGCGTCGCTCATTAAATTTACAGCGGCTGGTGTTCCCCAAGTTGGATTTGCGTCAAGCCAATAGCCTTGTTCTTCTCCAAACCAAAGGGCGTAATATTGTGCCAAATCATGTATGGCAAATCTTTCAAATGATTTATAGGTGTTGAATGTCGCTTCTACAGCATCCAAATCATCTTCCATTTTGTTGAATCTTGTCAAGTCAGTTTCCGCAATGGTTTCATCATTGTAGGTGTTGGGTGCGTTTACACTTTTCCATCCTGTTTCAATGCCGATGGCTATTGGTCTAATAGGATTTAAGCTTTCTGCATAGGCCAATACAGGATTGCCCACGCTTAATAGTTTTGCTTGTGTGTCGTAATAATCCATCAATGAACCTTGTTCTACATTGTCTAGAATGAATTTGTACATTTCTTTGGTTTCACTATTGTAGGTAACACTAGTCGTTACCCAGCTAGGTTTGATTACAGCAGAAAAAATAAATGGTTTGGCCTTGGCATTGGTAAGGGTTGTTTTCCAAGTAGCGGTTTGTTGTTTGGCGAGTTTACAAAAATCAATCATGTCACCATATACTTGTGTAGAAGAAGGTTCGTTGTCGGATTGAAGTCCATCAAAACCTGATTTTGGGTGTCTTTGGTTAAATCCTCCTACTGCATCCACGATTTTTGTCGTGATGTTGGCGTAGTTTGTAAAATTGTTAGCATCATCATAAAAATAAAATAATCCCCAAACCCTAATTCCTGCCGCATTTGCTTTCTGGATTAGTGAGGCATAACCATCTTCGTTGTACAATTTCCCTGTGTTGTAGATGTCTTGGTCCCATTCCCATGATCCAATAAATACATATATGGTATTGATGGATTTGTTTTTACAAAAGGCTATCAAGTTGTCTTGTGAATTTTTATAGTTGTCAACCAGTTGTTGATGACCTGTGGCGCCACCCCAATTGTTGTCGGTTACAGGTTTCCATACCCATAAAGCTCTTTTAATGGGTTTACTCAACAAGTCCCAGTTGACATGTGCTGTGTTTTGAGCAGTTGACATCATGGCATTGCTCATGAACAATACCACAAAAAATGATATTGCTAAAACAATTCTACTGTGGTAATTATTGTTGTGTGTAGCTTTCATAATATTGTTAATTATGTTTGTGTTTATTTATGTATGCGTTTCGAAAGTTGAATTTACATAAATATTGCAATTAAATAAACATATTGTTATATTTATTTTAATTGCCTATAAATATAGTTTCTTATCCTTTCGTTATTGATTGTTGATGACTGACTACGCTATATTTTTATGAATGGATTGCCTATGGTGTAGTTGGTTTTAAAATACTTACTGCTCTATGTGTTTTTACAGCAAATTAATTTGTTTTGTAGTAATAAGTTTTTTATAAGTAATTGATTTTTAATGGATAATTATTATTTTTTTAGTAATTGAGATTTGGTTTGAAGCATATTTTATAAAATAAATGCCATCGGCATAAGTCTGAAGGTCAAATTTTTCATGGTAAAACCCTGCTGTTAATAGTTGGTTGTTTACCAATGTTCCCACTTTTTGACCTTGACTATTGACTATTGTGATATCACATAGTGTTGAATTGTTAAGGTTGAGATCTATTGCTACTTGGTTTGTAGCAGGATTGGGGTATATCTTCAATGTATTGTCGGATTCATGCGTTTCTACTGCTAAAGGAATGGGTGCTTCAAGTAATTCAAAATCATCGGCACAGACAGTGGTGGTGTTTCCATTTCGATAGAGGTACACAATGGCAGAGGTGTTGGTGTCTCCAGTGATAAATATCTTGGTGAACTTTGTAAAAGTGGTGCTGTTGCATATGGTTTCTACCACAGGACCTCCAAAACTTTTGGTTCCCAAACTGACATTGCTTCCTCCTGAATTAATGTAGGCATTAAAGGCATACCTTGTCATTGGTTTTAAATTATACACCGTTTGTTGTGCTCCAGCATCATTGAGTGTCAACTGAATGCCATAGTTTCCGGTACGCGCACAGGTGTTGGTGATTTTACTTGCCCACAAATCCCAGGTGCCTAAATTTTCAGCACCTTCATTTAATATGTAGTTGCTTGTTTTTGAGGCACTTACAACGTTGATAATGAAAGCTTGGTCCACTGAAACTTTTCCATCCGTTACCCTAATGGTTACATGATGATTGCCAATGTTGGCAAGCGTTGGTTTGCCTGTGAGCGTTTGTGTGCTGGCATTAAAACTTAACCATGTTGGTAATACAGGTGTGGTGTAAGTCAGTTGGTCGGCATTTAGGTCGCTGGCTTTGGCGATATAATTATAGAATAATCCTTGTGTAGCCGTGATGATTGGCGTATAGGCAAATGTAGGCGCATTATTTACAAAAATGGTAAATGCTTGTTCTGTGACTACTTTCCCATCTGTCACACTTAGTATTACAGTTTGATTGTTGAGGTTTTTGATGCCAGGAGTGCCTGTTAGTACTTTTGTGTTGGGGTTGAAACTTAGCCAAGTGGGTATCGTTTTTACGCTGAAAGTGAGGGCGTCATTGTTGCCATCGGTTGCAGTAATAGTGTATGTGTACAATGTATTTGTTGTAATTGTTGTGGATGGTGTTGAGGTAATTACAGGTGCTACATTTGTAGGTAAGCTATTGGGCCAATTCGCAAACTGAGAAGCATCTTTTTTGAGGTCAACATATAGCGGCGTAGCCCAAGTTGGATTTAGGTCTAACCAATCTCCTTGTTCTTTTCCGAACCAATGCGCATAATATTGGGGTAGGTCGTGTATCGCAAAACGTTCAAAAGATTTATAGGTTTTAAATACTGCTTCTACGGCATCTAAATCTGCTTCAATTTTATTGAAACGTGTGGCATTTGTTTCTGCCTTGATTTCATCATCATAAGTGTTGATGGGGTTGCTTACCGCAAAAGCGCCTGTTTCAATGCCAATAGCTACTGGTTTTACAGGGTTTAGGTTTGCGGAATAACTCAATACAGGTGTCGCAATTTCTTTTAGTTTGGTTTGGGTGTCATAGTAATCCATCAATGCTACATGGTCAATGGCATCCACTATAAATTTAAACATTTCTTTTGTGACCTTATTGTAGGTGTAATTTGTCAATACCCAAGCTGGTTTTATAACGCTCGAGAAGATAAAAGGCGTAGCTCCTGCATTTTTAAGAGTGGTTTTCCAGGTGTTGGTCTTTGCTTGTGCCAATTTGCAAAAGTCAATCATGTCGGTATAGGTGCTTGTTTTAGATGGCTCATTGTCGGCCTGTATACCATCAAATCCTGAATAGGGGTATCGTTGATTGAATCCACCTAGAGCATCTATGATTTTTGTGGTGGCTGCAGCATAGTCTGTTAAGTTATTAGGATCATCATATAAATAAAACAATGCCCAAACCTTTATGCCTGCGGCATTGGCTTTTTGTATCAAAGACGCATACCCTGCCTCGTTGTAAAGTTTTCCTGTGTTAAAGGTTGCTTGGTCCCATTCCCAAGAGCCAATAAATACATAAATGGTATTGATGGATTTGTTGCGGCAAAAATCAATCAAATTGTCTTGCGATTTTTTATGGTTGTCTACCAATTGTTTGTAGCCAGTTACGCCATCCCATTGGTTAGTCGTATTGGGTTTCCACATCCATATTGCTCTCTTTGTGCTTTTGTTGAGTAGGTCCCAATTAATATGGGCTGTGTTTTGTGCTATACTGTTGCTAATAAGTCCTAAAAATGCTATCATGATCATGCTTGTAAGCATTGTTTTTTTTAAAATTGACCAAGAAGTCAATTTTGTAATATCTTGGTTTTTTGCTTTCATAATATTGTTAATGGAATATGTAATTGTGAAGTAAACTTTTTGAAAGTTAAATTTAATGATATTATTATAAATAATAATGAAATTGTGCTATAATATTTTATTGTTAAGTATTTATTTTCATTTGCTTACGAATTTATCAATTTTGCTGCAGGATGTCAGATTTTACTATGCAAGTTGTCGTGTCTTGTTTAATAATTCAACATTATCAAAAGCTGTCTTTGGG
>JBEAZU010000368.1:0-3286 GCA_041169945.1 Bacteroidota bacterium | reverse complement strand
TCAAACCCTAAATGATTGGCAAAAACTCCCTGATTTATCTATTTCAAAACCATCATTAATGCAGGAAATGATCTCTTCTTGCAATTTAATATTTAAACAAAACAACACAACCCCAATATTTTTCACTGTTTTTTGTCCGATTACCCAGGCAATTCAAATGGCTGGCTTGGAGACTTTTCTACAACACGTCGAAGAAGACCCCGAAATGGTTTTGACAGGCTTAGCAATAATCACCAAAAACACGTTGTATATTATAGAGGAGTATAAAAAAGCTGGCGCAACAGGAATGTTTTTTGTTACCCAGCACATGCGCCATGGTGCATTATCTCCTGAAATTTACAGGAAATTTGGAGAATCATTTAATGCAACGTGTTTAAACAACTGTAAAAACTTTGCCTTTACGATATTCCATATTCATGGAGAAGACATTTATTTGACAACCGACAATTTACCTTCAAACTGTATCCTTCATTATGAATCATCGGTTCATAATCCCACAATGGAGGATTTACAAAAACAATATCCCCATCAAATTATCATGGGCATTCCTGCCACTGAAATGGCGGCATGCACTACCGAAGAAACAATTAAAAAGGCAATAATTCCTTATTTAGAAGCCAATAAACATACCAATATGCTCTTTGCGGGCTGTGTGATACCGCTTGATTTTTCGGACGAGCAACTTTTATTATGGATCAAAGTAGCCAAAGAAATGTAAGGATGGATTTAAGCGATTCGATATTGGCCAGCATAGGCTTTAAGAAACTTGAAAAAGCAGCCATTGAAAGGCCTGTTTTCGAAATATTCACGGAAGTGATGCAGAGAAATCCGGATAAAATTGCGGTTTGCGATGCGTCTATTCAGTTGACGTACAAAGCGGTTTACCAAAAAGCCATTCAAATTGCAGCAGCATTAAAGACAGAAACTTCAGCGAATGAACCCGTAGGAATTGCCTTACAAAACGGCGTCTATTTCCCGGTGGCCATGTTGGGCATTTTGGCGGCAGGCAGACCTTACGTGCCGCTCGACATTGATTTGCCCAAAGACCGAAATGAAAGGATTATCCAACATTCAGGGCTGAAAACCATCATCGCCAACTCCTCTGAAGTCAATTTTTCGGAAACATTCAATTACCTTTATATAGATCAATTAACTACATCGAAAGAGGATACATTTAAATTAAATGCCTCAGCAGATGACATTGCTTATATCATTTATACGTCTGGCTCCACTGGCATTCCCAAGGGCGTTTATCAAAACCAACGCAATTTATTGCATGACGTGATGCAATACATCAATACAATTCATTTGAATGAAAACGACAGGCTTTCCCTACTCTATTCGCCCAGCGTAAATGGATCGATTAGAGATATTTATGGCGCATTACTGACGGGAGCAAGTTTGCATATCAAAAACCTCAAAAACACTGGTTTGTTTGACTTGGCCACCTTTATTTCCCAAGAACAAATCACCATTTACCATTCTATTCCGAATATTTTCAGGACATTTTTACAGTTAAAAAACAGCAAAGAAAGTTTGGCTTCGGTGAGGTTGATTTACTTGGCTGGAGATAGAATTTTTAAGGCAGATGTACATTTGTACAAAGAACATTTTGCGGACAACTGTTTGCTTTATGTGGGCATTGGTGCCACAGAAATTGCAACCATTTACAGGCAATGGCTCATCAATAAAAACACGCAAATCGATCAGGAATTAATTCCTTTAGGCTATGCCGTGGAAGACAGAGCCATGACTATTTGTGATGAAGCGCATCATGCACTTACAAACGGAGAAATAGGAGAAATAGCCGTTAAGAGCAAATACATTGCCTTGGGATATTGGAACAATGAAATACAAACACAAGAATCATTTAAAAATGAAGGCGAATTTCGCACCTATTTCACAGGTGATTTAGGAAAAATAAACGAAGAAGGCAGTTTAGCATTTATTGGAAGGAATGACCATCAGGTAAAAATCAACGGGCACAGGGTAGAAATTGGGGAAATTGAAGGCATGATCATGACCCATCCAGCAATCAGCAGGTGTGGGGTAATTTTCCACCACCATTCATTGGTGGCATTTTATATCGGAAATATTCCTGAATCCGAAATCAAAATTTGGATTGGAGAAAAATTACCCCAATACATGGTTCCCAAAAGCTGTTTGCAGGTAACAGAAATCCCTTTGTTACACAATTTTAAAAATGATTACAAAGCATTAAAAGCGATTATTGAAAAGGGCAGTATTCTTACTAACAACAATGATTTTACTAAACACAATTCAGTTACCCAAACGACGTTGTTCGAAACATTGAAAACCGTGTGGGGGAAATACCTAGATGAAAACGCCTTCCAAAACAATATCCCTTGGAAAGAAGCGGGTGGAGATTCTATTCAAGCCGTCAACTTTTTAGTAAGCCTAGAAATTGCCTTGGGTGAAACATTACCTACCGACTGGGTTCAAGGCGAAATGAAACCCTTAGAAATATACCAACACCTCCATGATTTAAACCTGTCGAAAAAAACAGATGAGGAAAATATCATTTATTACTTTTCTCCTTATGGAGGAATTAGTGAAAAAGACAGGGCGTTTATTAAAAAACTAGCCGTATATTTTACGGTGAGAATTATTGCCTATCCAAACTTTAATAACATTCCATTAGAAAATAGTGTTGACGAAATTTATAATCAATTTATCGCTAGTCAAATTACAAATTACAACCAGCCCAATATTGGTTTTGTCGGAAAATGTTTTGGTGGAAAAATTTTAAGTAAATATATCTATTCAAATCCATTACAACAGTATAGTTTCATTGCAATAATAGAGAAATCATCAAGTTCGCAAACAATATTTTCACCTATTACAATTATTTATAAAAAAATAAAAGACTTTTTTACCAAAAACCGTTTCCTTTTCAATTGTTATTATTTATTATTTTCACGTTTCTCGTTCTTTAGGAATACTAAATTTGCCAAGAAGAGTAAGTTTTATGCGCAAAGTGTAGATTATTTGGTATTTAACAGGGCTGTTCAATTACAAAAAGTAAAATTGGATTTGAATTTAAAGTATTTTCATAGTGAAAATATTTCCTTTCAGCCACCTGGAAAACATTGGGAGGCTTGTTTTAAAAGTATAGCACGCATTCCATTACTTGGATCAAGAAAAGACATGTTATCTAACCACAATAGCCAGTTGATCATCGCTAAATTACTCGAAGAAATCAAGCTCAAACAAACCGAAAACACCACGCATTCAGCCCATTGAAATACTCCTTTATCATACCGAC
>JBEAZU010000367.1:0-7030 GCA_041169945.1 Bacteroidota bacterium | reverse complement strand
AAAAGTGGCTTGCTGGCTTCTTCTCCAAATATTTTTTTAAACCCAAAATCGGTGAATAGATTGATGTATTTTGCTTTCATAACAATAGGTTAAAATGTACGTCAAAAATAAATAAAAATATATTGAATTTAAGCAAGTTGGCACAAAATATACATTTGTAAAATATGATTTAAGCCCTAATTTTCAAACAAGAAAGCCGGCTACAAACCGGCTCTATATTTTAACTTACCTGTTGTTGAACAAAAAATCAACAACGATTAATACTCAACATTAAAAATTCAATACTAAAATATACTATTCTTCTTTTTTAACTATTGATTCAGGTAAAAAATCCACCTTTTCTAAATTCAATGAATTCATAGGATTCACATCCAAGCCTTTCACTTTGTTTTGCATCAAACGAATAATTTCATCATAATACAGTACTATTACCGGACATTCGTTCATTACAATTTGATCCATTTGTTGGTACATTTTATATCTCTTGGCAATATTATGTTCCATTTGAGATTGTTCATACAATGCGTCAAATTCACTATTGACAAAATGTGTTTTATTAGGTCCTGCGGGAGAAAAGTTTTTGCTATAAAACAAGCTCATGTAATTTTCAGCGTCTGGATAATCACCAATCCAAGAACCCCTAAAGAAATTAACCCTGCCATTGTCAACCAATGAACCTAAAGTAGAGGCCTGGTTAACTTGAATAGTTACTTTAATGCCCACTTTTGACCAAGATTTCTGCAAGAACTCCATGATTTCTTTGTACTCCACGGTTGTGTATAAATCTAAAACAGGCAAACCCCTCCCACTTGGATATCCAGCTTCTTTTAATAAGGCAAGCGCTTTTTCGGGCTCATAGTCATAGCCTTTTACCGCCTTAGAACTATAGGAAGGCAAAGGATAAGGTGTCATGCCTGAAGTGCCAGGAATACCTAAATTATTTCTAATATAAGCCACCAACTCACTCCTATTGATGGCATAGCTCATGGCTTGACGCACTTTTTTATTTAAGAAAGGATGATTTCCATCAGGATATTTCGATTTATCCAACTGAAAACCAAGATATTCTGTATTCAAATAAAGAATTTTTTGTACTTTAAATTGGGACGCAAAGTCTTTTCGGATATTGCCATAAGGATCTAAGATATGTTCTTTAGAACTCTCATCAATACCAGAAATAAAATCAATTTTCTTTTTCAAAAACGTTACAAAAGCCATGTTTTTATCGGTCAAAAAAGAAATCTGCACCGCATCAAGGTAAGGCAATTGCACCCCCTTGTCGTCTTTTCTCCAATAATTCGGATTCCTTAACATAATTAATGTAGATCCCTCTTCCCACACTTTAAATTTAAAAGGGCCCGTTCCTACAGGATGATTTCTATATTCCTTGTCATATTTTTCTACGCCTTCATGTGGAATAACATAGCAATATTGCATGGCTAACATTTGAATAAAGGAAGGAAAAGATTGTTTTAAATAAATCCTAAGAGTATAATTATCCACCGCTTTAAAGCAAGTATCTGAAAAATTACCTAATTTATCCCTGATTACTTTGTCATTAAATACCCAAGCACCCGTGCTGGCAGTATTAGGGTCGATAATTCTTTTAAAACTATACACAAAATCCCTGGCCAACACCTCACGTCCTTTTCCATTGGGGAAGATTTCTGAATCATGGAATTTAACCCCTTTTTTTAATTTGAAAGTATATACTTTACCATCAGCAGAAACCGTCCAAGATTCGGCAAGACAATGCACCACATTCAACTTATCGTCTAACTCCACCAAGCCATTGTAAAGTTGATTAACCGCCCACATATTGGCTTGGTTTCTTGCAAATGCAGGATCCAAAGAACTTAAGCCCTCTGCTTGGTTATAATGAAAAATCTTTTTTTCTTTAGCACTATCTTTATGAGAACAGCCCCAAACAACTGAAACATAAAGCACTAAAAAACTAAGTCTTCGAAGCATTACTATTTAGATTTATTTTAAAATTAAACTTCTATCTTTGCACAGCAATTTACATGAAATGTACTTTAAAATTATCATTTAAAAAGATTATTTTGCTTGATATTTTTAGTACCTTCAAAAAATAATATAAAGTAATGGGTAAAATAATATCATTAGCAAATCAAAAAGGTGGTGTTGGCAAGACAACTTCAGCCATAAATCTAGCGGCATCCTTGGCAGCACTAGAGTTTAAAACGCTTTTGATTGATGCTGATCCTCAAGCAAATGCTACTTCTGGTTATGGATTTAATCCTCAAGATATTCAAAATAGTATTTATGAATGTATGATTGGAGAAGCCACTGGCGTTGAAGCTATTCTCAAAACTGATCTTGATTTTTTAGATTTACTTCCTTCACATATTAATTTAGTTGGGGCAGAAATCGAATTAATTAATATGGATGGCAGAGAAGAACTGATGAAAAAAGTGGTTCAATCGCTTCGTGGACAATATGATTTTATTTTAATTGACTGTTCTCCCTCTTTGGGTTTAATCACCACCAATGCCTTGGTAGCCTCTGATTCGGTAATTATTCCGGTGCAATGCGAATTTTTTGCTTTAGAAGGTATTGCCAAACTATTGAATACCATCAAAATTATTCAACAACGCTTAAATACTGATTTGTGTATTGAAGGCATGTTGTTAACCATGTACGATTCTAGAATTAGACTTGCCAACCAAGTAGTAGAAGAAGTACAATTGCACTTTCCGCAATTGGTATTCGAAACCATTATTCCAAGAAATGTAAAACTAAGCGAATCACCAAGTTTTGGATTGCCTACCTTGATGCATGATGCAGAAAGCAAAGGTGCCATTAGTTATATGAACTTGGCCAAAGAAATTGTAGAAAAAAACACTGTAAAAGAATAATACCAAGGCAACTAGCTGAGACAATAATTTAACATCAACAACGCTAAGACCTTCCTACTCCCGTAGCCAAAAAACAATGAGCAAAGCACCAATAGTTAAAAAAAATAGTTTAGGAAGAGGCTTAAGCGCCTTACTGTCTGACGCAAACAGTGTGAATTCTAAAACAGAATCGGCACCAAGTCTTGATAATTTCAGGGAAATACCGGTTGCTCAAATTGAAGTAAATCATTTACAACCACGTGAATATTTTAACGAAGAGGCCTTACAAGAGCTTTCTGAATCTATCAAAATTCAGGGCATCATTCAGCCAATTACTGTTAGACAATTAGCCAATAACCAATACCAAATTATTTCGGGTGAACGCAGGTTTCGTGCCTCTAAATTGGCTGGCTTAGAAATTGTTCCGGCTTATATCAGAACTGCCAATGACCAACAAATGTTGGAAATGGCTTTGATTGAAAACATTCAACGCGAAAACTTAAATTCTCTTGAAGTAGCCTTAAGTTACCAAAGGTTAATTTCAGAATGTAGCCTTAAACAAGAAGAACTTGGCGACAGGGTTGGTAAAAACAGAACAACAGTCAACAATTACCTTCGTTTATTAAAACTTCCGCCAGCCATACAAGCAGCCATTAGAGACCAAAAAATCTCTATGGGACATGCACGTGCCTTGATTAATATTGAAAACATCGAAGACCAACTGGCGATATTTGAGAAAGTAATTGCAGAAGAACTTTCAGTAAGAAAAGTAGAAGAACTGGTGCGCAATTTTGGCAAACAAGTGGAAACACAACCTGCCATAAGAACGAAGTTAAGTCAAGAATTCAATAAATTACAAACCAATTTATCTTCTCATTTTGGCACAAAAATCCAAATCAAATCAGAGGATAATAAAAAAGGCGAAATCAAAATTCCATTTTTGTCTGTAGAAGATTTAAACAGAATTCTTGAAATATTAAACTTATAATATGTTAACAACAAAGCACTTTTTGAGCATGATGGTGTTAGCATTTTTAATATGCTTTAGTAATTCCTTTGCTCAAAATGCCCTTAAAAGTGACACTTCCAAAGCAAAAGTGACCATTGTAAAGAAAAAAAATCCTAAGGTGGCAACCTTGCTTTCTTTGGTAGCACCTGGCACCGGACAAGTTTACAATGGCAAATATTGGAAAGCACCTATCGTTTGGGGTGGGTTAATTACCCTTGCTTATTTTGGGATTGACAACGATAAAAATTATACGGCAGAAAATAACTATCTAAAAACCTTAATCGACACCACCATATACAAAGTAAATATCTTTAAAACGGATCCAAAATCTCAAGCCGAATTCATTAGACACTCGTCTTATGCAGATGCCTACAGAAGATACAGAGATTTTAATTGGCTAGGTTTTACGGCTTTATACATATACCAAGTCGTTGACGCTTGTGTAGATGCCCATTTGTCGGAATTTGACATGAGTGAAAACATTGGCTTAAAGTTAAGTCCTTATATGAAAGGCAGTTCTATGATCACTGCCCACTCAGGACTTTCCTTAACAATTAGATTTAAAAACAAAGAATAAGCATTCACCTTCTATGAGAATATTATTAATTGGCTATGGTAAAATGGGGCAAACCATTGAAAAAATTGCCCTAGAAAGAGGACATACCATTGTCGGTAAAATTGGCGCAAATAACCAGGGCGATTTAGCTTCTTTTAACGGTGACAATACCGATGTGGCCATTGAATTCACACAACCAGAAGCAGCTTTTGACAATATTAGCCATTGCTTAAAGCACAACATCAAAGTAATTTGCGGCACAACAGGTTGGCTAGACCAAAAATCGGAGGCAGACAAGCTTTGCCAAACTCATAATGGTGCCTTCTTATATGGCTCTAATTTTAGTATTGGTGTAAATATTTTCTTTCACATCAATAAGGTGTTGGCTAGCATCATGAATAACTTTCCCGCTTACGATGTAGTAATGGAAGAAATTCACCATACCCAAAAACTTGATGCCCCAAGCGGAACAGCCATTACTTTGGCCGAAGGTGTATTAGAAAACTTTAAGAGCAAAACCAATTGGGTAAATGCGCCTTCACAAAACCAAAGTGATCTTGTAATCACTTCATTGAGAGAGGGTACTGTACCAGGAACACATGCTACCACCTATACTTCTGCCATCGATGATATTGAAATCAAACATACAGCACACAGTCGCCATGGTTTTGCGCTAGGTGCCGTAGTCGCTGCGGAATGGATTGCTGACAAGACGGGTGTTTTCTCTATTGAGGATATGTTGAAATTCAATTAAAAATCAATTCATCACTTCAAATTACTTGAACAAACCCTTTTAAATTTAACATTCAAAATTCAAAATTCATATCATTATGTTACAAATTTTTATTCTACTCTACTTTATTGTCATTGGCATTGGCCTTTCAGGAATTTTAAAAAAAGCTGGCTATAAAGGCTGGGAAGCTTTTGTACCTTTTTACAATACCTATTTATGGGTTAAATTGGTGGGCAGACCAACGTGGTGGGCTTTTGTATTGTATGTGCCTATTGCAGGTTTTTTTGTATGGATTTCTTTATTGGTTGATTTGGCCAATACCCATAAAAAAGGTGACTTTAAAGACCATGCTGGCATCGTGGTACTCACCCCAATTTTCATTTGTCTTTGGGGATTCGACAAACTGGTAAAGCAAGCTTATACCGTAAACACCCTTCCTAAAATCATTAAAACACCCTCCAGAGAATGGGCTGATGCCATTGGGTTTGCAGTAATTGCAGCCTCCTTTATTCGTTGGTCATTGTTTGAAGCCTTTACTATTCCTACTTCTTCCATGGAAAAATCATTGTTAGTAGGTGATTTTCTATTTGTAAGCAAAATACATTACGGTCCTCGTTCTCCCAAAACACCACTTCAAGTACCACTTACCCATCAAAAAATTTGGGGAACAGAAATCCCTTCTTATTTAACTTGGATTGACTTACCTCAATACCGATTCCCAGGTTTTACAAACATTAAAAATAACGATGTAGTGGTTTTTAACTATCCTGATGATGATGAATACCCTACAGATTTAAAAACCAATTACATCAAAAGATGTATTGCCATTGCAGGTGACACATTACAAATCAAAGACTTACAAGTACATATCAATGGTAAACCTGTCGTAAATCCTGCGGAAATGCAATACAGGTATATTTTAATTACGGAAAAAACAGAAAATGTAAACGACTTCAACATTTACATGGGAGAGTTGTTTAGAAGAAACAAAATCTCTGAATTTCAACAAATACAAGAAGGTTTTTTTGTTTGGACTACTGCTGCCACCGCCGAAAAACTTAAAACTTTTAACTACATCAAACAAGTTATCTTGATGCCTAAACCGGCTGGAGAAGGCGATCCAAGGGTGTATCCAAACAATGCCCAATTCAAATGGAACGAAGACAATTTTGGCCCATTGGTAGTACCTAAAAAGGGAATGACCATTGCATCGAATCAAAAAAACCTCATTCAATACGAAAAAGTGATTGTGAAATATGAAGGCAATAAAAATGTAAAAATTGAAGGAAACAAACTTTTTATTGATGGACAAGAATTGAAATCGTATACCTTTAAACAAGACTATTACTTCATGATGGGCGACAACAGACACAACTCTTTAGATTCTCGTTTCTGGGGTTTTGTTCCTGAAGACCACGTAGTGGGTAAAGCGGCCATGATTTGGTTATCACTTGATAAATCAACCGGCAAGCTGAAAGACTTGATTAGGTTTGAAAGGTTGTTTAATATTATAAAATAAAAAGGTTCATCTTTCCACATTGCTTATACCATAAAAAGCGTTCAATGATACTCAACGAAATATTTGTTTAATAAATAATCGAAAACGTTTTATGTTTCATGTTAATTCTAAATCAGATTTAATTCAATTGCTTGTTTCAAATAATTTGAATCTAGCAAAATTTGGTGTGACTAAAATTGGCATTTTTGGTTCATTTGTAAAAAATTCAATTACTGAAAATAGTGATGTAGATTTTTATGTTATTTTTAATAAGGAGATGAAAACATATGATAACTATTATAATCTATATGTTTTATTACAGAATATAACTGGTCGTAAAATTGATTTAGTTACGCCAGAATCGCTCAATAAACAT
>JBEAZU010000366.1:0-2717 GCA_041169945.1 Bacteroidota bacterium | reverse complement strand
CTTACAATGGTTTTACCACAGTCGGTACCAATAGCGGTTACGAAATAGTTCATGTTAAAGATTGCGATTAATGAATGAGTAAGTTCGCCAAAGCAATGATGTCTTGGTCGGTGTTAAAATTGTGTAAACATATACGAAGTCGTTCCGCTCCAGCCTTTACTGTTGGCGATAAAATAGGACGTACATCAAACCCTGCTTGATTGATGGCTTTCGCTTTCGCTTTTACGGCCGAATTTCCTTCTATGATCATGGCTTGTATTGCACTGTGGCTATCTACCAATTGCCCCGAGATGCTAACACTATGTTTTTTAAATAAGGCAATTTTGTTTTTGATAGTCGTTTGTAAATCAGGCTTTTCATGGAGGTGTTGGTAAGCCATTTCTATGGCAACCAAAGCATGTAAAGGCATGGCGGTGGTATATATAAATGGTCTTGCAAAATTGATTAGGTAATCTTTAATGGTTTCATTACTGACCACACAAGCACCATGACAACCCATTGCTTTCCCATAGGTATGGATGCGCACTGGGACTATTTTTTCTAAACCTAATGCACATACCAAGCCGTTGCCTGCATTTCCCCAGATGCCTGTACTGTGCGCTTCATCGACGATTAAGCAAGCATTTTTAGCATGACATAGTTTGGCTATGGCTTCAAGTGGTGCCATGTCTCCATCCATAGAATAAACACTTTCTATGGCCACATATACATTCCCTTTTGCCTTGTCAATTTTTAAGGCAAGGTCTTCTATGTCATTGTGTTTAAAGGTAAATCTTGAAGCAAAACTTAACCTTGCCCCGTCTTTGATGCAGGCATGACTCAATTCATCATAAATAATGGTGTCGTCTTTTTGAGGTAAAGACGAGAGTACTGCCAGGTTGGCATTGTATCCTGAGTTAAATAACAAGGCACTTTCGCTTAGGTGTAGTTGAGCCAGCCAGTTCTCTAAAAAAATAAAATAATCGTGGTTGCCAGAAATCAACCTCGACCCTGTAGCTCCTAATTTATTGGCAATTTTTAAGTCTTTTACTTTTTGCTCTACTAAAGCGTATAAATGTTCATTTTGTGCAAGTCCTAAATAATCATTGGAGCAAAAGTCTGTGCTAGCGGTAGCAACACTTAATGTTCGGAAACTATTCTCCGCTTTTCCTGGCATGCAGCTTTTGTTCTAATCGATGAAGGAAAGTTTGTTTCACTATTTTTTTATTTTGGATGGATTTTGGTTCACAAAAGCTTCCCAACTTGTTTTGGTTGCCTTAGGTCTCCCGTTTTGGAAATGATGACACACGGCAGCGGCCAGGCCATCAGTAGCATCAAGGAACTCTGGTGTTTCTTTGAATTTTAAAAGTTTTTGTAACATGGCTGCGACTTGCTCTTTGGAGGCATTGCCATTGCCAGTTACCGACATCTTTATTTTTTTAGGTTCATATTCCGAAATCGGTATATTTCTAGCCAAGGCTGCTGCCATGGCTACGCCTTGTGCACGTCCTAATTTAAGCATGGATTGTACGTTTTTTCCAAAAAATGGCTCTTCTAAAGCCACTTCATCAGGGGTGTACTCGGCAATTAATTGAGAAATTCTTTCAAAAATCTTCTGAAGTTTAAGGGCTTGGTTGGCATATTTTGACAAATGAATGACGCCATATTGTATCAATTTCATATTACTGCCACTGGCCTGAATAATGCCATAACCTAGTACATTGGTGCCCGGATCTATCCCCAAAATAACTTTCCCTTTTTCCTCGATTCTCGAAATCATTTCGCAATTTAGAAAATGTAATGTATTATTGTGTGGAATTAAATGGTTTTATGTGAATTCTCAGATAATAAACCAGGCATCCTTAACCTATTTCCCATGACGCGTTGGCAAATCTTTATTGTGCTTATTAAAGTGGTGGTTTTGTTGTACTTGCTTCACTACTTGTACCAGCATTTTTTTGCCAATCAATCTTTTATCTTGGCTGTAAAATACCATTTACAGCAATATATTGCTTTACAACAATGGCTGTATGTTATTGCGGCATTGGTACTGTTGCCTGTGAATTGGCTATTAGAGACTTATAAATGGTATGTATTACAATTTACCACTACAAATCATGGTTTTTACCAATCTTGGAAAAATGTGATGAAAGGGGTTGCCTATAGTTTGTTTATTCCCCAGCAATTAGGGGATATGGCCGGTAAATTTGACCGAACGACAGCAACACAAAAGCTTGGCATTGGCGTGTTGAGTTTGTACGGTGGTTTTGTACAGTCATTTATGGCATTTGCAGGAGGGATGGTAGGCGTGATTTACTTGTTTAAGCCTGCTTTGTATATGTGTCTTTTTATGGTTATTGTATTGGTTTTAATGGTTTTATGTTTGTATTTCATGGTTGAAATCATTCATTGGGTCAAAAAAATATTGCCTTACCAATTCCTTCATGCCGTCTCATTTTCAATCTCAAAAAAACAAATACTTTTAATCAATGCCATCGCTTTATTGCGGTATGCTGTTTTTGTGGTTCAATTTAGCCTCATCTTGCAATTTTTTTCAGTGTCTATCAATAAGTGGGTGGAAATTAGTGCTATTATGTTGACGTATTTTGGTAAAACATTTATTCCTGCCTTGAACATTTTAAGTGATGTAGGAACAAGAGAGTTTGCTGCCTTATGGAGTTTTTCATTTACGTCAGTGTCTCCATCCATAGTATTTATTGCCAGTATGTTGATTTGGT
>JBEAZU010000365.1:0-12497 GCA_041169945.1 Bacteroidota bacterium | reverse complement strand
CTGATTAATTGATTGATGTAATATTGATACGCTTCGTTGGTAATTTGAAGGTAAGTTTTGTCTTTAATGCCTGAAAGTACCATGGCATTATTTGCCAAGGTTGGTGGTACAGGTGTTTTTAATTTGGAGACTACTAAGGATGATTTGGTGATAAAATTTATCTGAAAGGTTGGAATACAAATATTGTTTGTTTTCCATGCTTCCGTAAGTTTGCTGTCTATCAACAATAATTTTGTATCGTTTACTTTATCTAAGTTTTCAATTTTTACTTGAGCAAATACACCATTCACACACAACATAATGGTGAAAAAGATTTGTAAGGCGATATTTTTGTAACTGCACATATACTGTTATTGAATGTAGATGCTTGTACGGACAAGTATTCTAAAAAGATGAGTATTATTTTGCTTTTTGGGATACGCCTAATAATTTGTAAATATTAGGCTCATTGTATTCTACAACATCACCAGGTTGCATGCCTGTCATGATAAGTTTTCCGATTTGAACTCGTACAAGTCTTAAGGTTGGGAATCCAACAGAGGCGGTCATTTTGCGAACTTGTCTATTTTTTCCTTCTACCAACACCAATTTAATCCAAGAAGTAGGAATGTTTTTTCTAAAGCGGATTGGAGGATTTCTTTCTGGTAATGTTGGGTCGATAGCTTCTTCGGCTTTGGCCGGCATGGTTTTGTATTTTACCCCATTCACATTAATTGCTGTTCCTGCTTTTAATCTTGCCAAGGCTACCTCATTTACTTGTCCTTCCACTTGTGCCAAATAGGTACGTTCGTGTTTTAACAAAGGATCTAAAAGCCTATTGTTAAGTCTTTTGTCGTTGGTAATCACCAAAAGTCCTTCACTGTCGGCATCTAATCTTCCCACAGGGTACACGTCTTTAGGGAAATCAAATAATTCTCCTAAGGTTGCGTGATCACCTTCTTTGGTAAATTGCGATAACATGCCGAAAGGCTTATATATGACGTAGTATTTAAACAAAGTATTAAGTTTTGAGGGTAGTTTCAAGCGCTTTTTGTTGTGCTAAAGCGCGTTGTAATAAGTAATCTTCAATAAAGGTTTCTAAAGGTTTTAACAATAAAGCCATGATGAGTTTACCAAACATACTTGTCCAAAGTATGATGGTGCTGTACTGTATAAAAGCAGTTTGTTTTGGATTACTAATAATGACTTGTTTGGCCACCGTTTCAATCACAGGATCAAGGATGCCTTCAGACAACACAAAAAGAACAACCGCTAAACCAAAGGTAATGGTGGCGGCCTTTTTACCAATTTTAGCTTTGGTAAGCTCATCTATCGTTTCTTGTAATTCTAAGTTTTTATCGGCAAGCGCAGCATTGGCTGAGTTAAGTTTGTTTTGTAACTTATCGCTTACTTTGGTGATAAGCTTAGACTGATCGAGCATTTCCTCATAGTGATCACAAAGGTTTTTATAGTCGCCTATAACCTCTTCCCTGCTTTTGGTGTCATCGGCAATAATGCTTCTGCTGTGTTCCAAAACAGTGATTTCGTGTTCAAAAAGTTGTTTTTTATGGCTCATTTACTATTTCAGTCTTCTGGTACCTCTATAATTTCGAATGGAATTTTTACGATATCACTATAATCTTCCGCTGCTTCTTTCATGTCGTCGTCATCTTCTTCGTAGTACCATTCTACTTTTACCTCAACGCCCGATTTTTTAAGTTCAGCAAACTTTTTAAGAACATCTAAAATACATTTAGAAGAGCTGGTATTAAAATATTCAAATTTTAATTGCACGACTACAGGAATGGCAATAGAATCTGAAATTAATTGTATTAACCATTTGTTGATAGGGTCATAAAACTCTACAGAATTTTCCGGTGTTGATCTACCTTTAAATTCCATAATTCCTGTATTATGGTCTAGTTTTATGTAAGGGGTATGGTTTTTAGCTAGGAGTTCAAATATTTCCATGTTGTATAGGTCTATTGGTTTTCAATTATTCTTCTTCCCCTTTGTCAATTTTAGGGATATCAATTTGTAAACTAAAAAATTCAATTTCTTGGTTTACTTTCTGAAATTTATACTTCAGTTTTTGTCCCGACTTTCTCGCAATATCTATAAAGCCTAGGCCTCCACCGCCTTTTTCAGAAAATTGACCGTTGTTAAGGGTGCGTTTATAAAGCTCTCTAAGTTCGTCTTTAGAGATCGCATTTATTTCATCGATACGATGTTTTAAGCCTTCCACTTTTTCCACCGGCACGTAATTGCCTGTTACGACACTGTAGCCAGTCATATCGGTTTCAATAATCAATAAAGCGGTTTTACTGTCATAGCCTGTTACTTCAAAATCGGTAGAATCAATGTGATTACACAGATTTTGAAGACATTCTACCAAAACGTTGTATACCTTTTTTCTGGTTTTTCTGTCTTCTTCAATACGGTCTAATCGATCTTCAATAATCTTTAAAACCGAATTAACCAAATCAACAGTAACC
This sequence comes from Bacteroidota bacterium, assembly GCA_041169945.1. Taxonomy (GTDB): domain Bacteria; phylum Bacteroidota; class Bacteroidia; order Cytophagales; family UBA9547; genus CALPQG02. The sequence goes on along the minus strand of JBEAZU010000365.1, from coordinate 10,023 downwards.
TCCCCTTTAAAAGTAAGCATGATATTGTTTTCATGCATCCTTTCATACAAAGCAAGGTAATCTATCATAGCTGATTGCGACATTTTGTGCAATTAAAATTTGAATAAACAATTATATTTTAAACCCAATTACTAGAATGTCATCTAGTTGAGGTTCTGAATCTCCCATCCATGCTGTAATTTCTTGGTCCAACAACCGTTGTTGTTCTGCCATTGGTAAAGTACAGATATGGAGCAATAATTCTTTAAATCTTTTGTATAAGAATTTTTTACCTTTTGGTCCACCAAATTGATCGGCATAACCATCTGTAAAGATATAATAGGTATCTCCCTTCTGGATTTCAAAATCTAAATTGGTATATTTTAAGTCGGGATCTTCCGCATAATGTCCAATAGGGAATTTGTTGGCTTTGAATTCTTCTAATTCACCATTCCTAATACGGTAAAGTGGATTGAAAGCGCCAGCATATTGCAATAAATTTTTATTGTAATTAATCCTACACAAGGTAATGTCCATGCCATCTTTTGATCCTTGCGCATCTTCTTGACCAACACGCAGGGCTCTACTTACGCCTTCATTTAGTTCATCTAAAATGGCTGCAGAGTCTGTTAATAAATGATCGGTCACCGAGCGGTTAAGGATATTATTTCCAACCATAGACATCAATGCACCCGGTACGCCATGCCCTGTACAATCGACTGCGGCAATAAATAAGTCTTCTCCTTGTTCTTCGAACCAATAAAAATCACCACTGACAATGTCTTTAGGTTTGTAAAGAAAAAACACATCAGGAATGTATTTTTTTACATAAGACGTTGGTGGTAAAATAGATTGTTGAATTCTTAAAGCATATTTGATACTATCGGTAACGTCGTTGTATAGTATTTGAAGTTTTTCATTTTTTTCTTCAATGACATCATTTTGCTTTTCGAGTTCTTCTTTTTGTTTAACAACTTCTTCCGTTCTTTCTTTTACTTTATTTTCGAGGAGTTGTTCATTTTCAAATAAGTCGTCACGCATTTTTAGCAAAGCATGTCCGAGGGTATCTTGTTCACTTAAAGGTTGGTATTTGCCATCAAAATTACCACTACCAATTTCCCTTGAAAAATTAGTGGTGCTTTTTAAACCATTCACCAGTTGGTTCAAAGCGCCTGTCATGTCGCCAATTTCATCTTGGCGATGTTCTATTTCTTTTTCGGGAAGAATACCTTTACCCATTTTCAACAAAATTTGTCGTAAAATTTTGAGTGGGGGCACTATTGTTTTGGTAGTGAAAAAGGCAATGAGAAAACCCATGACGATGAGCAATATCCCTGCATTGATTACGTACGCTTGTAATAAGTCAAAAGAACTAATCATCTGCACACTTTTATCATGTGCCGAATCTCTGTGAATTTCATTGATGACCGATAATTCATCCAAAATTTCACGGGTAAGTAAATCTACATTTCCGCCATCTAATTGTGGACGAATAAAAAATATAATATTGGGATCTTCGTAGGTAGTAAAATCTTTTAATTCCACCATTATGCCACGGTACATTTTAAAAAGGCTGTCAATTTTCACAAAAAGTTTGTTGACTTTTGCTTTTTCCACCGGATGCCAATACACCGATAAGGCCTCAATTTCTCTTCTTTTGTTTGGGTAATCCTGACTAATAAGTTTTCTTAAGGTAAATTTATCTTGGTTATCAGGGCCACTTTGTACAAACACCCAGTTACTAATGTATTTTTGAGATCTTACTAAAAGTAAATCTAAATCATCCAATGCTTCTGCAGAGGGGTTATAGATTTTGGTAACTTCGTTATTTAATGTTCTGCTATTGTGTAGGGTAAGATAAGTAAGAACAAAATTTAGTACGGTAAAAAAGATAAACAAGCCAAACCCTAGCCAGATTTTTCGCCCAATGTTGAACCTAAATTTCATTTCTTAAGATTTTCAAGTTCGGTTTTAAATTGATTTGATTTGTCAAGATCATTCAATCCAAAGTAAATACCTGAAAGCATTTCAAGCACATTTTTGTTTTTAGGTTCTAATTCATAGGCTTTTAAAGCAAATGGTAGGGCTTTTTTAAACAAATCTACACATTCGTCTTGTATTTGAGCCAAGGTGGTAAAGTCGATATTGTAATTTTGTTTATTGATAATATCTACCGCTTGGTTGTAATAGATAATGCCTACACTATAATTTGCCGTGGTATTATTCGGATTAATCTCTAGTATTTGCAAGTATGATTTTTCTGCATTGTGTAAATGTGATCTTTTATTGATACTATCATTGATAGCCAATTTTTCATACACTTGAGATAGCAATAAATGATAATCTAAATTTTTAGGTTCAGTTCTAATGGCTTGGTGCAACGATAAAATTAATAGTGTAGTATTGTTGGTTTGGCTATAATAGCGTACCCTTAATTTTTCTATTTCTTTGTTGTCGTTGTATTTTTCGGTAGCCAACAACACTACATTATCAGCTTGTTTGATATTGTTGGTGGCTAAATAATCATCTGAAAGGATAACATACAACAATGGGTCGTTGTAGGCATATTGCATCGCTAAATCAAGGTAATGAATAGCCTCTGCTAAGTCGCCATTTCTATGGGCGGCATAGCCTGTATAATAAATACTTGCGGTATCTATGGCATTGCTAATGAGATGATAATTGCTTAAATAAAATTTAAAATAGTTGAATGAATTTTTATAGTCTTCTTTGTTTAATGTATTAACCGCATCGGTTTTAATGGTGGAAAGCAAATACTTAATGATGTTTTTACAGTCATTGGTATACTTGTTTTCTTTGTCAAGGGCAAGGCATTTATTAAGATAAGTCAAGGCATTTTCACGATAAGTCATGCCTCCGGTAGCCACCTCTTTTCTTTTGTATAATTCTTTATTAATAAAGCCATTGTAATACCAAGCCTTAGGATCAATGCTGACATCTTCGGCTGTCAAAGCTAATTCTATGGCAAGTTTTGCTTTTTCGAAATCGCTTTCTTTTAAAGCTTGCTCTGCCTCCGCAAGTTTAGTTTGTTGTGCATACGCACCACCAACTACACCTATACAAGTGAATAAAGTTAGCAGAACAATATGTACAATCTTATTTATCATTTTTCGTCTAATATGGCCATATTTACTAAACTAGAGCTTACCGTTAAGCCAGAGCGTTCAGCATTTGATTTACTTAATTCAAATTTTTGTTTATTTTCTTGGTAAACAAAATTAATAACTGCCCCCTTTTTAATTAAGCCAGCATTTTCTCCTATAACCAAGGTATTGTTTTTGGCTATCTTTTGTGCTGCTGCCGTAATGGAGGAGCTTTTTTCGGCTGTAATAAAAAGCAATTGGCATTTCCCAATTTCCTCTACGTTGTTATATACTTTTACTACAAAGCTTCTGGAACCTATTTTACTCAAAGCGGCCATTTTCTCCAATTCTTTGATCAAATTGGGGTTGTTATTGCCCAATACGCCAATCACAAAATCACCTTGTTTTTGATTTTCAGGCCACTCTATGTATTTGGTAAAATTATAGATAAAGATGGCTTTGATTTTGGAGTTTACATCTTGCGCACATACGTCTAGCAAGCTTACGTAAAGTAAGGCGGTTGCAATGCATATGTAGCGAAGGTAGAACATGAGTTAGATATACTTTTTGAATATATTTTATACGATTGCCTTAAAATTATTGAATTTTATGCAATAATCACAAATTTATTCGTCTAAATCAATCACATTATTTTCATCGACCTTTACTTTTTGCTGTTTTTTCCATTCATCTTCTAGGTTTCTTTTCTTAAATAAATTTTTTATTTCAGTCGATTCTACCTTTAATCTCTCCTTAATTTTTTCTTTAACTGCCTTAGTATCATAGCTTATTTTAATATTAGGTGGGGTGCCATGGATTTTCAAAAACAAGGTAGTACCACCATCTTTTTCTTCTTGTAAAGCATTTTCTTCTTCGTTGGTGTTTTTCTTTTTAAAATTCTTCAACGACACTCTTAATTTGTAATCCATGGCATTGTCGAAAGTATGGGTTCCTGCAATACCTATGGTATTTAAATTTGATTTGATGACCATGGCCGGAATGGTTACCAATTTGTTTTCAATATGAATACTGTTTTTAATTTCTTTAAATTTAATATTCCTCAATTCCACGGCATCGACAAATTTTGACAGTTTTTGCATGGGTTCAAAATTGAGTAGTTGTCCGTTTACCAAGCTCACATTTACATCAGCTTTCACTGATTGTGGGTTAATTTGAAGGTTTTTATTAAATGCCATTTCCAAATCTATGGAAGTGCTTAGTCTTCCTCTTAAATTGTGATGGGTAATAAAATTTTGATCAAAATTTTCGAACATATAAAACACACTGTCTACAATGATATTGTTGAATGCTGTTTGAGCTTGTAACTGCATTTTTTCTACATTATTGGTATTCAGATTGGCATTGAGGGTAATGTTTCCCCCTGCAATGGTAAAGGAAGTGTTTCTTGTGGATACAATTCTGTCATTGAGTTTTAGTTCTCCTTGAATGTTTCCGGTATTGAATTTTCTGAATTTAAGTTTGCCAATATTACAATTTAAATCAAGCGTTAATCGGGGAGAAATAGCGAATTTATAATTGGAGGTATCTTTGTCTGATTGTTTGCTATTGGCTAACAATTCATCTAAATCTACCAATACAGATTTGCAATGGGCATCAATGACAATTTTTTCTTCTTTAAAAAACAAAAATGGAAATACATTTTTAAACAAGCCATCCAATGCAAAATCAGTGTTCCCAATTTTACCACTAAATTGATTGATAGACACATCGTTTTTGTTAAATAAAAAATTGGCCTTAAAATCACTAAATACATAGGGTTTGGCATTTACTTTAAAATCAAGAGCGTGCACGGTAATTTCTCCGCTGGTATTGATGTTTTTTTTGCCTTCAGTGGTTTTTAAATCTTCTAATTTACCATCAAATGCAAGGTTGATACTCATTTCTCCTTTGGCATATTCAAGCCCTTTGATAGGATAAAAGGCAATGATAGATGCGATATTCAAATCGGCATTGAGGTCAAAACTGAGGTCAGGGTTACTAAAATTTGTAATTTTAAACTCTCCACTAATTTTGCGATTATCTAAATAACTTTCTATCCCGGAAATTTCGAGACTGTTTTGCCGTGCCGTACTGGTAAAGGTTCCTTTAAAAGACGTTTTGGTAAGTTCTTTTTTGATAGATGGATGATAAAAAGACGCTCGTTGACAACCAAACAATAGCGCGATATCAGGTTGATCTCCGTTTGAAATGGCTCCTGTAACTTTGCCTTTAAAATACACATCTCCTTTGCTTTTGTACACACTTATTTTGTCGTAGATGTCTTTTGATAACAAAGAGAGGATGGTTTGGATATTGGTATTGATGCCTTCTAAGGATAGGTCAATATGGGGCTTATCGCCAGCTTGTAGGATACCACTCACCAAAAATTCAGATTTTTCGACCAATACACTGGTGGGTTTAATGGTTAATAATTTGTTTTGTGTCGAAAATACCAGCGCGCTTTTTAAATCAATATTCTTGTTTTTAAAGTAGACTTTCTCTGCCAAATTAATTTGATGCACGGTTAAATTTCCTTGTACGGCAATGGCTATTTCTTTGGGCGAATATTTTAAATGAGCACTCGTTAAATGCGCATAAAGTTGAACCGTATTGTTTTTTTGTTCATTGGCATAGATGATTTCCACCTCTTCGAGGATAATTTTTTTAAGATCAAAATTGACTTTCTTTTTACTTTTGCTGGTATCAGGTTTGATGATTTCGTAATTGGGTATGCCATCTTTATTTAACCTAATTGCTGCCTTACCTTTTGAAATATATACTTTATGTAGCTTATATTGCCCATTGATCATGTCCCAAATGTCAAAGGTGAAATATATACGATGGGCTTTTAATAAATAATTTTTGCTGTTTTTATACGATTCATGGATAATGATATCGTCAAATCGAATGGCTACTTGTGGAAATTTTTCAAAGGCGGAGAATGATATTTTTTTAACTTCTACTTTGGTTTGAAGGTGTTTATTTGCTTCTGACACGAAATGTTGAATAATTTTATCTTGGTATAGATACGTCAAACTTATAGCAGTAGCTACAAAAAGTACTACGGCAATAAATAGCCCAATAAGCACTCGCTTGATGTATTGAAAGAGTTTCTCCATAATTCGAGCTAAAAATATAGGTTTAAAATGAAGTTTCTTAACATTACTTGAAGTTTTTCTTTAGCATACCGACACCTTTACACGGAATATCAAGTGTTTAGGTTGGGTTTTATCTTATATTTTTTTCCCTATTCCTCCCATATTCCTGTTTTTAGAACACAATCCCTATGATACACCATATTCTATTTTTTGCCTTTAGCCTATATTTTAAGCAGGGCAAACGCATTAAAATAATTGAATAAAATGAAAACATAGCGTTATATATCCGTGAAAATTCGCCAAATCCGTATCATCTGCGTGCCATTTATTTATTCTTTTAAAGCATACATAAAAATTGAACACAGATGGAGCAGATTATGCGGATAAACGCTGATGATGCCTCTTTGTACCTTCTATTCATTCAAAAAAACACCATTTAAATGCGTTTGCCCTGATATTTTAAGCCCTAATCTTTTGCCCAACCCAAATACTTTGTACCTTGTACCCCGTACCCAGTACCCTGTACCTTGTACCTTGTACCCTGTACCCTGTACCCTGTACCCTGTACCCTGTACCTTGTACCCTGTACCTTGTACCCTGTACCTTGTACCTTGTACCTTGTACCCTGTACCTTGTACCTTGTACCTTGTACCTTGTACCCCGTACCTTGTACCTTGTACCTTGTACCTTGCACCTTGTACCTTGCACCCTGTACGCTGTACCCTGTACGCTGTACCCTGTACTTAATACCTAATACCTTGTACTTAATACCTTGTACCTAATACTCTACATGAATACTACCGAATCTACTTCAGCCTACAACAACCTCGAGCAAATGAGTACATTTGATTTGCTTGCAAATATCAACAAAGAAGACCAGACCGTTCCTTTGGCGGTGGCAAAGGTAATTCCAGCCATTGAAAAAGTGGTCAATGAAGTGGTCAAAAAGCTTGCCGATGGTGGAAGGTTGTTTTATATTGGTGCAGGCACCAGTGGCAGGTTGGGCGTGGTAGATGCCTCAGAATGTCCGCCAACTTTTGGGGTACCTCACGACTTGGTGATTGGTATTATTGCAGGAGGAGATACCGCCATCAGAAAAGCAGTAGAGTTTGCCGAAGACGATGAACAACAAGCCTGGATAGATTTAAAGGCTAAAAATATTTCCAATAAAGATGTGATTATTGGTATTGCTGCATCTGGTAGAACACCTTATGTGTTGGGAGGCATCAATAAAGCCAAAGCCGAAGGTATTTATACTGCTTGTATTTGTTGTAATGCAGGTTCTGTCATTGCTCAAGCAGTGGATGATGCCATTGAAGTAGTGGTAGGCCCCGAATTTGTAACGGGTAGCACCCGAATGAAGTCAGGCACTGCTCAAAAATTGGTGTTGAACATGATTTCTACAGCGGCCATGATTAAGCTAGGCAAAGTAAAAGGCAACAAAATGGTGGACATGCAATTGAGCAACCTCAAATTGGTTGACCGTGCCAAACGCATGGTGATGGACGAAATTCCTGTGACTTACGAAGAAGCTACTTGTCTGATAGAAAAATATGGAAGTGTTAGAAATGCAGTGGACGCTTGGCTTAAAAATGCTAAATGAGTTGTGAGTTTTGAGTGTTGAATGTTGAGTAAATTTACTCAAAACTCCATCATTTATCCCGATTTTATCGGGACTCATAAATTAACACTTATTTTAGTATGCAATATAAATGTTACTAAAGTATTAGATTTTCTTCATTTTTTACTAATTTTGACAGTTACTTTAAGCGCTAAAATAGTATTGATATAGTAATCAATAAAAATAAATACGGTCTTCATTTGATATGTTTATTGCTTTGATTACCCTAAAACTTATACCCCAATCACATGAAAAAAGTTTTACAAAAAATTAACCACCACACCCTAATTGTCTTTTTAGTTGTTGCTGTTTCTTTTTCCTTAAATGATGCATTTGGGCAATGTAGCGCTATTCCTGTAAAAGAAGCAGTAAGAAATGGTGATTTTGAAGCAGGGTATATACCTGGTCCTGCAATGATAAATGGTCCTTTTGCTTTGGGGTCAAGAACTCATACATTTACTCCAGGAGGACCTTTTGATTTTTATTCTGATTTAGCTTACGGCGGAATTTGGGATCCTAAGGGTGCTTGTAATACGTCTTTAGGTGATGGTTATGGTGTTGGTCGAGTAGAAGATGTCAGTTGTAATCAAACACCAAATAATCCTGCTGGAAATGGTCCTGCATTGGTTTATGGTAATTATAGTCAAGCAGTGACAAACTATAAAGATCATACAACTGGAACAAACAAAGGATTTGCATTGATTATTGATTTTTATTCCTCTTCAGGAGGTGCTTATAAAAAAGCATGGGCACAAACAGTGGACATTTATCCTGCTCAAACGTATTACTTTTCTGCCTTTTTTGCACAATATGGTGCTAATAGTGTTCCACAGCTTCGTTTTAGAATTGAGGTACTTGATGCCGGTGGTGGCATAATTGAAAATAAAGTTTTAGGTGCAGCCACCCCAAACACAGCTTGGGTTTGGCAACAATTTAACCAAACCTACATTACTCCTGTAAATGCTGTTAAAGCAAATATTTATATAGAAGCTATTGCATCTGGCGCTTCAAATGCAGAAGATTTATTAATTGATGATATTTCCTTTATCAATGGATGTCAAAAAATTGTTGGAAATAGAGAACCAATTTTTGCTGCAGATACTGTAAATATCTGTACTTCAAATTCAAGTACTTTAAATTTAACTGCTTCCTATACTGGAGATCCTAATGTTGGAAATAATATTGTTACTTGGTACAAAGGAACAAGTAGTACTCAAACACAAGTTCAAACAGGAGCATCCTTATCGTATTCTGCAAGTCAAGCCGATGAATACAGGGTTTGTGTACAAGATCCAGAAAATGGTTGTGCTACAAGTGCTACCGTGGTTGTCAACAAGAGTATTAAACCAACATTGGGTGACGTGGTTTTATGTAGTCCACCAACAGCTACATTAACACCTGTAGTTGTTCCTACTGGAACGTTTAATTATGTTTGGTCCGGTGCTGGATCAGGTACTGCTGCTAGTTGCTTAGCTGCAACATCAGGAGCTTATACAGTTACAGTTACAAACCCAAATGTTCCTGGATGTTCTGGCTCTGCTACTTCAACAGTAACTTCAAAATTACCAACTGCCCCTACCAATTTAACCTATTGCGATGAAGGTGGTGTTTCTACTAATTTAATTGCTGGTGGCACAGCACCCAACAATGTTTGGAATTGGTATAAAGATGCCTCAAAAGGTGCTTTAACGGGTACGGTTACCAATAATGGTACTGCTTCTACTGCTTGGACACCACTTATTGGAACAACAGGTGATCAAACCTTATACATATCTAGTAATAATTCCAACCCGGTTGGTACAACGGGACCAAGTACCAGTGCTTTTGGTACAGGAACTCAAGCGGTTGCGGGTGATTTTACCACTATTGTAGTAGCTCAAACCATATTGCTTAAATCAGTGAGTGCAGTGGTGGCAGGTTGGGAAGCTCCTGCCTCTAGGAGTGTGAAAATTACAAATACTGTAACGGCATCTTCTACCACTTATGGTCCTTTCAATATTGGAGGCTCAGCAACAGCCTTGAATTTAAATGCTGTACTAACAGCCGGTACCTATAAAGTTGAAATCATTGGAGGAGGTGTTGGTACTATTGCAGTTAATGTTGGCAGCCCAACTTATTATTCAAACCTTTCAGCCTATATGTCTATAACAGGTTATTCTGCTCATACAGGTCCATTCGGAGATTTCGTGGTTTCTACATCATCAGCTTGTGATCCAATGCC
>JBEAZU010000364.1:0-2820 GCA_041169945.1 Bacteroidota bacterium | reverse complement strand
TAATTAAATTATATGTTTTTTTTTGAAAAAGATGAAATAATTTTAAATCAAGGACTAAATTTTCCCAATCAATAAAAAATACATAACAAATTACCCAGGGATGAAAATAGCTGCTAATGCCTAACAATGCCACCGTTCCAAAATGAAACAAAACCCCACTCATTAAAATCCATTTTTTCAGCGGAGGGTAAAAAAGAATGCATATAAATCCCAGTTGAATTGCCAGGGCTACACTTGGAAGTAGGGTGCAAAGCAAATCATTTTTGATGACTTGCAATCCTAAGGCCGTTGGGTGAAGCATAAGATAGGCTTTAAAAGTATGCGAAGAAACCCAGGTGAAATGAGAAATGAATAATTTCTCTAATCCTGCCATCAAATAACAACTGGCAATGGTGACACGAATGAGTTGTAGGGTAATCCCTTTTTTGTGTTGGGGCAAATAACTTTGAACGACTAAAATCATACTGATATAGGTCAGTAAAGCAAACCCATGGTTGATTTTACCAAAAGAATAATTCCAACCTTGAAACAAAATGAATAGTAAACAAACTGCTATTGTGCTTATTTTTAATTGCTTATAAAGTGCTGCGCTGATTGCTGCTCCGATAAAAATTGCAAAAAGGATTTGCACCGTTGCCGTGGACCAAAGGGGGATTTGGAATAATTTTAACAGTAATATCGGTTGGTAGAAGGCCTTGTATTGTATCCAACTTGTATAGCTTTCCATGAAATCGTGGAAATAATAGAGGATGGCTGCAAAGGTAATCAGGTGATTGATGCGGTCATTAAATTCGGAGAAATTAATTGACCAAAAGCCATGCCATTGCAATGCAAATTTTTGCGATTGTTGGTAAAAATATACGGCCAACAAACTGATGATGCTTACCAATTCAAACCGCCATATCACTTGTGCGGCATGACTTAAAAAAAAGTCCAAATCAAAGCGGTGTAACTCTACAAAAAAACGTGGATAAATGAGCTGAACCAATGCATAAAAGAAGCCCGTATTTTTGCCATGGTACAAAGCAATAATGTTCGTTTTAATATAAAAAATATATACCAAAGGCAAAGCCAAAAGTAAGGCAAATGCCATTAAAAACAATATGTTTTGCTGTTTTTTCAAGACTTGATAAATGTGCTTATAAGGGTAGTGTCGGCTTGTTTTTCTGTGTTTTGTATGGTAATTACTTGCAATCGAAGGATGTCTTTTGCTTCAATCTTCTCAGATTGTGCCACAGTGCGCAATAATTCATCAGCGCGTTGTTGGTAATAACTGTTCCTCGCCAAATAGTTTAGGGTCTGTACTGGTATGCCAGAGGTATTTGGATCAATTACTTTTTCCGTGTTGCCTCGCTCTAGGGTAATGATAAAAAATTCCGTTTGTCGCGTTGTTTTTACAGGTTCAGCAAACATGCCAAAACGCATGAACGGAAATAAATCGGTCATCAAAACAAAAGGGAGCCAAAGTAAAAGTAGAAAGAGGTTTTTCATGAGTGATCAAACTTTTGGAATCACAAATTTACTTTTTTATTTTTCTAAATAAATAACTATCTTTAAGAGTTAAAATAGGTTTGATTGAATGCTTTGTTACTTATTGATTGTCAGTAAGTTTGGCTTTTTGTTTCAAGGCTATTTTTTTCAATAAAAATCAGTAATGGCTATGATTGACGGAAAAGTACACTATTCAGCAGAAGATTTAGTTGAATTTAAAGATATTTTACAAAATAAATTAGATTCCGCACGTAATGAATTGACATTCATTAGGGAAACCCTTAACAAGTCAAAAGACAATGGTACCGATAAAACCACCGGTGCAGTGTTTAGCATGATGGAAGACGGTGCTGAAAGTTTGGAAAAAGAAAGTTTAAACCAATTGGCGGCGCGTCAGGTGAAATTCATTACCCAAATGGAAAATGCCTTAATGCGTATCAAAAATGGCGTTTACGGAGTTTGTATTGAAACTGGGAAATTGATTCCTAAAGAAAGGTTGCGTGCCGTGCCCCATACGCAACATTCCATTGAAGCCAAAAAAGCAAAATTATAATCGAGCCTTGTGAATCATCTCCATAATCATATCGAGGCGTTGATATTTTGTGCCAAAGAACCTGTGAAGGTAGAAGAAATACAACATTGTTTGGCCGAAATGTTTGATGCCCTTATCGAAGAAGACGATATCATCGCATCCATTCAATTCTTGATCAAAAAATACGATGACGATGCATTTGCTTTTGGCATTGTAGCTTTGGCGGGTGGTTATCAATTTTTGACGAAGCCTGCTTACCAATCGTCTATCAGTATTTTATTGAAACAAAATTCAAAAAAACGCTTGTCTACCGCTTCGCTTGAAACCTTGGCGATAATGGCTTACAAGCAACCCATCACCAAAAGTGAGGTCGAACAAATCAGGGGCGTCAATTGCGATTATGCCATCCATAAATTGTTGGAAAAGGAATTGGTAGAAATGAGAGGGAAGTCTGAAGCCGTTGGCCGACCAGTATTGTATGGTACCACCGAACGGTTTATGGAATATTTTGGCATCAATAGTTTGAAAGATTTGCCATTGCCCAAAGATATCATCATGGAAGAAAATGCGATAGGAGAGGTGGAATCGTGAGGTACTCTTAAATGTGTTATTTGTTTGATTTTGGAATAAGAAAATTGTAATAACGAGTTAAATTAGAGGAAGAATTAAGATGGTATAGGAGTGCTCAATGTCGTTAAAGAAAAAATCCGCGGTTATCTGTCCAATCCGCTTTATCAGCGTTCCATCCCGCACTTGCTGGATTATTCTTTGACAAAGAACCCCGTTGAAAAACGGGG
>JBEAZU010000363.1:0-13840 GCA_041169945.1 Bacteroidota bacterium | reverse complement strand
GTATATACGACAGGCTATTATAGAAATACCGTAGATTTTGACCCAGGAGTAGGCGTTACAAACCTAAGCTCTGCCGGAGGGTATGACATTTTCATCCAAAAACTAAATGCTTCAGGCGAATTAGTGTGGGCCAAATCAATTGGAGGTTTAAGCAACAACGATTTTGGCTATTCTATTGCAGTAGACAATGATGGCAATGTATACGCCACTGGCACCTTTTCAGAAACAGTAGATTTTAACCCAGGGGTTGGGGTATATGAAATGACTGGCGGTAGTATGGCGGATATTTTCATCGTAAAATTAGACGTTTCAGGAAATTTTGTATGGGCAAAAATGATGGGGGGATCATATATTGATATGGGAAAATCAATTGAAGTAGATACCAAAGGCAATGTGTATACCACAGGAGCTTTTTCAGGCACAGTCGATTTTGACCCTGGAATTCAAATAAACAATTTGTATTCCCAAGGAGGCTATCAGATTTATATTCAAAAACTTAATGCTTCAGGCAATTTTGTATGGGCAAAAAGTATGGGGGCCGAATCTGATGATATTGGTTCGTCTATTACCTTAGATAATTTTGGCAATATTTATAGCACAGGAAACTTCAAAAGCACCGCCGACTTTAACCCTGGTGACGCAACAACGAACCTCGTTGCCAATGGCAATGCTGATGTATATATCCAAAAACTTGATACTGCAGGCAATTTCATTTGGGCAAAATCATTTGGAAGTAAATTCAACGATTTTACCGAAGGCATTACGGTTGATGCCTCAGGCAATGTATTGACTACGGGTAGATTTTCCGATACCATAGATGTTGATCCTTCAGCATCAGTCTTCAAACTAAACACGACTTCGTATACTGATTACGACTTCTTTGTTCACAAACTTGATAAAAACGGCAATTTTTTATGGGCTAAAAGTGTTGGCGATTATGACAATGATTTTAGCAGAGCCATTGCAACCGACAAATCTAACCATGTATATGTCACTGGCTATTATATTGGGAAACCTGATTTCAATCCCGGTCCTGAAAAAGTTAATTTAGGTGCTGGTTCAGGCAGTTTCTTTTTGAAACTCGATTCATTAGGGGATTTCAAAAATGCATAAACGTTGCAGGAGCGTCTGATCACTCTATGGGAATGACCATTGATACCGCAGGAAACCTTTATGCCACAGGTTATTTTATGGGCACAGTAGATTTTGATCCCAGTGCGAATGTTGTCAATCTAACTGCCATTGGGTATAGCATTGATTTATTTGTAACAAAATGGAATCAAGATGCACCAACAGGTATCGCTGATCATGTGGCAACAAGTCGTTTTATTTCGATAGCCCCAAATCCTGCCAAAGACAAAACAGTGTTGACGATTAGTAATTTGCAATCGCCTCAAGTATTTCAATTAAGCATTTTAAATAGTAATGGACAAATAGTCAAACAAATGGCTATCAACACCATAAACACAAACATAGACTTGAAAAATCTTTGTGCTGGCCTCTATTTTTACCAAGTACACACAGACGATACCACTGCTACAATCGGTAAATTTATCGTTGAATAATAGCCAATATCAATTAATTTAACATTCGTGCCATCCCTAAAATAATCATCCAAGAAAAGGTGATGGCACGAATACTTCTGAATGCGTATTAATTAACCGACATTGATTTAATAGCTGATATATTTTTTTGATATAATTCATATTAAAGTTAAATTTGAGGCTTCTTATTCCATAAATCGCGTAAAGTGGAAAATAAAAATTTTAAGTATAACGATCATATTAAACTCGAATCAGGCGATTTACTTCCTGGCTTTCAGCTTAATTATTCCACCCTTGGGCAACTCAATGCTGACAAAAGCAATGTCATTTGGGTGTGTCATGCCTTGACTGCCAATTCTGATGCCGTTTCATGGTGGGATGGCATGATTGGAGAAGGTAAATTATTTGATCCTACCAAGCATTTCATTATTTGTGCCAACATCCTTGGATCATGTTATGGCTCTACCGGCCCTTTAGACATCAATCCAGCCACACATAAATTATATTTCTTAGACTTTCCGCAAATCACGATTCGTGACATGGTGCAAGCCTTAGACCTGCTACGCATTGACCTTGGCATTGCCAAAATCCATACCCTTGTGGGAGGCTCTTTAGGCGGACAACAAGCCATGGAATGGGCCATCATGCAACCAACAGTGATGGAAAACCTTATTTTATTGGCTACCAATGCACAACATTCTCCCTGGGGAATCGCCTTTAATGAATCGCAACGCATGGCGATTATGGCCGATCCTACTTGGAAAAATGAAGATCCTGAAGCCGGAAAAGCGGGTTTAAAAGCCGCTAGAGCCATCGCCTTACTTTCGTACCGCAACTATGAAGCGTATTGGAAAACACAAAGCGATACCGACATAGAAAAAAAGGACCAATATAAAGCACAATCTTACCAACAATACCAAGGTGAAAAATTAATCAACCGTTTTAATGTACACTCCTATTGGTATTTGACCAAAGCCATGGATGCACATCATGTGGGACGAAGCAGAGGTGGCGTTAAAAATGCTTTGTCACAAATCAAAGCCAACACGCTGGTGATAGGCATTATTAGTGATGTTTTATTTCCGGTAGAAGAACAAAAAACCTTGGCTGAATTAATTCCAAATGGGATTTATGTTGAAATTGATTCATTTTACGGACATGATGGCTTCTTAATTGAAACCAAAGAAATAGACCAAATCATCAAAGATTTTTATCAATCCACTATTAAAATACAAGCCTAATGAAAAAGAAGCTTAAAATTGGCCTTTTCGGTTACGGTGTTGTAGGACAAGGCGTATATGAAATCCTTACACAAAATCAAAACTTCGGTGCCGAAGTGGTTAAAATTTGTGTGAAAAATCGTAAAAAAAGACGCAACCTGCCCGAGAACTTTTTTACTTTCGACAAAGACGACATCCTGCTTAATCCTGATATCGATTTAATCATTGAAGTGATTAACAATGCCGATGACGCGTTTCAAATTATCACCACGGCCTTAAGCAATGGCAAAAAGGTAGTGACCGCCAACAAAAAAATGTTGGCCGAACACTTGGCCGAATTGGTCACTTTACAACAAGCACAAAATGTATCTTTACTTTATGAAGGTTCTTCTTGTGGTAGTATTCCCATTATCAGAAACTTAGAAGAATATTACGACAATGAATTACTGTATTCTATAAGAGGCGTTTTCAACAGTTCTTCGAATTACGTATTGAGCAAAGTGTACAATGAAAACATTGATTTCGATATTGCCCTAAAAAAAGCACAAGACCTGGGTTTTGCCGAAACAGACCCTACACTTGACCTTGCTGGCTACGACGCATTGTTTAAACTGGTCATTATTGCTGCACATGCTTATGGGGTGATTGTAAAACCTGATGAAGTATTGAATGCCGGCATCATGAATTTTTCACCATTCGACATGCAATTTGCCAAAGAAAAAGGATTTAAAATCAAACTTGTTTCTACGGTTAGAAAAGTGGGCGACGACAAAGTAGCCATGTTTGTACTTCCTGAATTTATCAGCGACGACCAACAATTGTTCAACGTAGAATACGAATACAATGCGGTGGTGGTAGAAGCTGCTTTTTCTGACAAACAATTTTTCCAAGGCAAAGGCGCTGGCGGACACCCAACAGGCTCTGCGATATTCTCTGATATCTCGGCCAATATGTACGACTACAAATATGGCTACAAAAAATTCTTCCAAGAAAATAAATTAACCTATACCACAGACCTCGAAATTGAAATCTACTTAAGGTATTACGATGAAAACAACTTGAATCACTTTAAGTTTGAACATATTTCGGAAAGGTATTATGGCAAAGATTTTAATTATGTAATTGGCACCATCAAAATAGACCACTTGCTAAAAATCAAACACATTTTAAATACCGCAGACATACAAGTAATCAATACCGGTAGGTTAAATATCCAAAAATAAGTCAATCCCTTGGTGAACATCCGCCAAGGGATTTTTTATGATAAGCCAACAAACCATCATGTCAAAATCAATAGCCATACTAGGAGCAGGTTGGTTGGGTTTTCCTACCGCCATACAATTACAACAAAAGGGGTATCATGTAAAAGTGAGTACCACTACCCCTGCAAAAATTGCGCACTTCAAGCAATGTAAGCTTCAAGCCTACTTAATACAACTGTCTCCAACCGTCAATGACGATGCAAGTTTACAAGATTTTTTAGACAGCGATGTGCTGCTCATCAACATTCCTCCTGGCAAATCGACTAGTATTGATTACCATGCCCAACAAATGCAAGCGATACTGCCAGCCATACAAGCCTCTCGCATAATGCACATCGTTTACGTGAGTGCCACGTCTGTATACCACGAACACAACCAAACGGTAGCGGAAACTGCGGTACAACAAGCGGCTGAAGCGGCCAATCAAAAACTCGCCTTAGCCGAAGACCTGCTCAAAACCCTTTGCCACAAACATGTTACCATACTTCGTTATGGCGGATTGGTGGGAGGCACAAGGAATTTATTGAAGTTTTTTGAAGGAAAAATAAATGTCGCAGGTGGCCATGTACCCGTCAATCTTATCCATCAAAAGGATGCCGTAAACATCCTTTGTGAAACAATTGTACAACAATGCTACGACGAAACGTTTAATGTGTGCGCGCCATTACATCCTACAAAAAAAGAATTTTATACAGACTTGGCTAATAGATTTCATGCCATTGCGCCTCAATTTTTATTGGATGATCAAACGCCTTTTAAAATTGTAAATGCGGATAAAATGATAAAGGCTTTGGATTATAAGTTTGCATTTGAGGATCCGTTGAAGTTTGAATATACTTAAGAATACGAATACCTACTGCTTTGTCTAAGTTTATTAGTAATCGCTACCCTCACGTGAATAATATTCCTAGCAACTCTGCCAACGCAGTTTGTAATTGATTTTAGAAAGTTTGTGAGGACAAAACCTTTGGCAATTCAGAAAGTCACCATCTCATTTCAAATTTAAAAAATTTCATCCATTAACTCCTGTCTTGTTTTGCCAAAATGCTCGGCAACGTGTTGCAAAACACTACTTAGGGTTCCAATTTTTAATGGATTGTGATTTGGTATAGTAATATGATTGACACCTTTCAAATGTGTAGTAAGTGTAATATGAGAACCTGTCTGCCTTGCTATTTCATAGCCATATTTTTTCAAAGCCTTAATTAAAACTTTTGCAGAAAGATCTCTAGGGATTTTCATAAGCTAAAAACTTCTTCTTTTACCAAATGTAATCTTATAATTTTAGGTAAATTTTCAATTGAAAAATGACACCTCACTGCATCTTTAATATTTTCTCTCAGTTCAGGCAAAGTTTCACCCTCAGTAAAGATTCCTTCTCCAAGTGCTTTTGCAATATAACCTCCTTCCACTGCATCTTCTACTAGAAATATTAATTCATTCATCATTAAGACTTTAAAGGTTACAATTGAAATCAAATTTAACTTTAATAAATATTTTAATAAACATTTAGCCTATTTTTAATTGCAAATCACCTACACTGCCACTTTTTGCTTGGCGACCAACTTTCCATTGTTCATCACCGGAATAACATCGTATTTATTCAAGGTCAAACAAAAGGCAATGTCGTCGGTAATATCTAGGTTTTGTAACCTACGGGCATGGGAACAGTTGGCTAAAAAGTTTTCTAAATTATTTTCTGCCATGAGATATAAATAGATGGCCATATCTGTACTGTCTTGCTGAGACAGGTAACCATTGTCTCTTAGTTTTGCTGCTACAGCACCGGCAAACAAAGTATCTTCCATATTGGCGTGGCCTTTCCATCCCGAACAAACAATAACCACATCTTGAAACTGGCCCAATACTTCACTGCAAATGGCTTCTAAGTTTAAAAACGAACCAATCAATATCTCCTGCGCCGAAGCCGATTTCACAATGGCTTGGGTACCATTGGTTGTTGTTACCGCAATGGTTTTGCCTTTCAAGTCGGGCGACATATAGCTATAGGGAGAATTGCCTAAATCAAAACCTGGTTCCTTTTTACCATCTCTTTCGGCGGCTGTTACAAATCCTTGTTTGCCCAACGCACGACATTCCTCCAAACTTGCCACCGGAATAATGGCGCCAACCCCATGCGCCAAAGCAGTGGTCATGCAAGAAGTAGCCCGAAGGATATCTGTAACAACAACAATTTTACCTTGTAAATCAAATAAATGAATCAACTCAGGACTTAAACATACTTCAACTTTTCTCATCGTTTTTCAGTAATCAGTTTACAGTTCTCCGTTCTCAGTTATCAGCTTACAGAATATATTTACTGTAAACTGAAAACTGAAGACTGATACCTAATTAGACAAATGGAAACTTCACCACCTCTGCTTTAATTTGTTTATCCCTGATTAGAATAAAAATTTCAGTGCCAACACCAGCAAAGGCAGGCTTTACGTAACCCATACCAATACCAATGCCTAACATCGGAGATTGTGTACCCGAAGTGACGTCACCAATTTTAGTACCTTGGGCATCAACGATATCGTAATGAGAACGAGGAATACCACGATCTATCATTTTAAACCCAATTAATTTACGAGCAACACCTGCTTCTTTTTGTTTTAACAAAGCCTCCGAATTGGTAAATGATTTGTTAAATTTAGTAACCCAACCCAATCCCGCTTCAATTGGAGAAGTCGTGTCATCGATATCGTTACCATATAAACAATAGCCTTTTTCTAAACGAAGGGTATCTCTAGCCCCCAAGCCAATAGGCTTAATGCCATGAGCAGCGCCTGCTTCAAAAATAGCATCCCAAGCTTTGCGGGCATCCTTGTTAGGCACATATATTTCAAAACCACCAGCACCAGTATAGCCTGTGGCAGAAATAGTTACGCCTTCAATACCAGCAAATGTAGCTTTGGTAAAAGTATAATAATCCATCTCTTTAACATTTACGGCCGTCAATTGTTGAATTACCTCCACCGCTTTAGGACCTTGCACCGCAAACAAAGAAATTTGATCGGACATATTTTCAAGTTTCACCCCAGAAGTATTGAATTTATTAACCCAAGCCCAGTCTTTATCAATATTACCCGCATTCACGACCAACATATAATCTTCGTCTGCGATTTTATAAACCAATAAATCGTCTACAATGCCACCCGTTTCATTAGGAAAACAAGCGTATTGAATTTTACCATCAAATAGTTTAGCCGCATCGTTGCTCACAATACGTTGAATTAAATCAAGAGCACCAGGACCTTTCACACTAAATTCACCCATGTGAGATACATCAAACACCCCAACGGCTTCTCTTACACATTTATGTTCTTCAATATCTGACGAATACCTTACGGGCATATTAAAACCGGCAAACGAAACCATTTTAGCACCAAGTTCCGCATGCAAGTCGTTTAAAACTACTTTCTTTAATTCCATGTCATTGTATTTTGAATTCAAAAATAAGGATTTTTTAGTTTTAAACCTCGCCGATAGCTAAAAACGATTATAGGTTTAGGGGTTCATTTTTCAATATTCATTTACTAAATCATTTCCCTAGCAACCAATCAATGATATTTATTTGTTTCACACCATTATAAGTGCAATTTTCATCATCCATGGTGATGATCATTTTTTCATGATGGTAGGCTATTTTGTTGCATGGATTTAATTCTCTTGCGAGTGTTTCAGGATTTTGTAGGCTTTGGGCCACTTGCATATATTGCATAAATCCTTCTGTGCGGAGAACCACAACAAACATACACTATTTTCTAAAATTGGCGTTCACGTACTTTCAGGAATACATATCGTTTAAAATTCCTAAAAGTGCCCGCTTTTATAAAGTTCCAAGAATTTAAGCTACATAAAACACCTAAAATTACAATTTTAACAAAGTTTTAGGAAATCATAAACACATGTAACCCACTAAAAAAGCGACACCCTTTTTTCGAGAATGTCGCTTATAGTAGGTATTTCTACATTAAAGGAAACAACTAAGCAAAAAAAGCACTTGTATAAAAATACAAGTGCTTTTTTTTATTCAAATCTTAATCCCTTACTCAACTACCAACTTAACAGTGCTATTTTCATTTTGTGTTTTAATATTTACATAATAAACACCTTGTGTTAAAACACTTAAATTATTCAAGTGAATATTTCCTGAACCTAAGAAATCAAAGGTTTCAGAAAAGTGAATTTTATCATTCAAATCATAAATGGTAACCTCAACGCCATTTTCATCAACATTTGAATAACTCAAATATAAATTATTATTCAAACATGGGTTAGGATAGATACTGTATTGTTCTTCTCCTTTAACTTCACTTACCACAATTACAGTAGACACTTCAGATTTGCCATCATAATCAACTTGACGCAAACGATAAAACAAAGCGTTAGAAGAAGGATTAATTACCGTATAGCTATAATCTGTAACCGTATTTTTTGTACCAGCACCAGCAGTTTCCCCTACAGAAACAAATTCATGACCGTCAGTAGAAGCTTCAATAATGAAACTTTTATTTTCTACTTCACAAGCAGTAGACCAAGTTAAATCAACATTATAATTGTTTTTTTCACCCGCAAACTTTAAAAATGTTACAGGCAATGGATTTGATGCTCTACCAAAAGCAAAAGCAAATCTATGGCCACCAGCAGCTACCCTTGCATTACTAGCATTAGTAGTAGAATTCGATAAATCATAATAAAAACCTCTATTGGTCTCTAATTCATTTCGATCTCTATTAGTTTTTGCACCAAACTTTAGAGATGTACCATCTACAGCAAAATATATGTAATTGTCCTTTTCTGGATAAGTATTTTTCGCCAAACCATCCTTATCATATTTAATTTTAGTTATTTTCACATCACCATTA
Organism: Bacteroidota bacterium; assembly: GCA_041169945.1. Classification (GTDB taxonomy): domain Bacteria; phylum Bacteroidota; class Bacteroidia; order Cytophagales; family UBA9547; genus CALPQG02. The sequence goes on along the minus strand of JBEAZU010000363.1, from coordinate 4,943 downwards.
AATATTAAATCAAGTTGTGGAGTACTACCATCTTCTTTTGAATTTTTTTCTCCATCAAAATCGATTACAATAGGAGAACCTTCATATGCATATTCTATCTCCCAGGAACCGTATGTATATTTAGTTTTAGTATCACCAATACTAACAGAAACAAAACCTAAAGAAATTAAAATTGTAAAAACGAAGCTTAAATTATACTTTTCAAAGTGCGGGATGGGTTAAGTGTTGAATTATTTTTTATTTTTTCAAACATAACTATATAATTTATAATCGCAAAAAACATTACACTTTTTTAAAAAAAAATAAACTTCCCGCCTACACTCCCTAGGAGACACCTCCAATTCTTTTTTAAACACACGGTTAAAGTGAGAAATATGATTGTATCCGGTTATATATGCGATGTCTGAAATGGGTAAATCTGTTTCCTGAAGTAGTCGTTTCTCTTCGGTTAAGCGTATCGTATTTGAATACGTCTTAAAATTTGGCTCTAGATGAAATACTGTGGATAACGAAGACATATTAATTTGTGTAGATCAGCATTCTCCTTTGGGTCGAGTTAATTAATATTTCCCCTGTCTTGTCCTCGAAATTTCACGCAAAGCGCGCAAAGGTATAATAGGAATATCAAGTGTCAAATGATTTAATTTTTATCGTCTAAAGGAATGTGATTTCAGTAAAATATTTTATCCACACATGCATAGCGGCCACTGCTTAAAATATATTTTTTTACGCAAAGGCGCAAAGGGAAAATGAAATAATCAGGGCAAACGCATTAAAATAATTGAATAAATTGAAAGACATCGCGTTACATATCCGTGAAAAATTCGCCAAACCCGTATCATCTGCGTGCCATTTATTTTTTTTACAGAACAAATAAAAATTGAACACAGATGGAGCAGATTATGCGAATAAACGCTGATGATGCCTCTTTGTACCTGCTATTAATGTAAATAAAACCACCATTTTAATGCGTTTGCCCTGATGATATATTTCGATAAGCTTCCTTTGAATGATCAATTAGTCCTCTTCCACATCTCAAACAACCATGATTTATTGGAAGTATTTAAACTAAAAATCAAACCCTAAACAGCTACAAAACCAGCTATAATCATCCCTGTTTACAAAAATGGTCCACTAAATCATAGTTGACCATTTTTGTATTGGTATTGGGTAAAATCAATGATATATTTACGGGATTAAAACGAAGTAATATGTCATCCATCATCAAAATTTCTCCTTTAGGTTTCCCTTGGAAAACCTTAGACCCATTTATATTTTGTGTACACCACAGAGATGAATTTCCCAAAGGAAATGCTGACATGGGCCCTGCAACGTCCCTAGCGGGGCGACAAATTGGACAAGATTTTGTAGTGAAAGACGGCTGGAGAATGTACCATGGCCGAAAAATGCCAGGATTCCCCTACCATCCGCATAGAGGTTTTGAAACAGTAACCATTGTCAAAGAAGGCATCGTTGACCATACCGATTCACTGGGTGCCGCAGGTCGTTTTGGTGCAGGAGACGTGCAATGGATGACTGCAGGAAAAGGCGTATTGCATTCTGAAATGTTTCCTTTAATTCACCAAGAAAAAGAAAACCCTTTAGAAATATTTCAATTGTGGCTAAACCTTCCCAAGGCGAGCAAATTTGTAGCGCCCCATTTTAGAATGCTTTGGGAAGATAGCATTCCTGAAATCATAGCAAAAGATACCCAACATAAATCAACCTCTATTAACCTTATTGCTGGAAAATTAGCGAGCAATAATGCCCCTGCACCAACCCCAGATTCTTGGGCTGCGAATGAGGCCAATGAAGTGATGATTTTAACCATCAAGTTAGAAGCCAATGCCCAATGGACATTGCCCAAAGCAACACAAAAAGTAAACCGGATGTTGTATTTCTACAAAGGAAACCACCTACAAATAGAAGACAAAATCATCCCAGCCTATCATTCCGTGCAGGTAGATGCGGAAGTTGACTTACACTTGCATGCAACAACTGAAGACTGCTACCTATTAGTGCTTCAAGGTAAACCCATCAATGAACCAGTAGTACAACATGGCCCATTTGTAATGAATACTGCGAAAGAAATTGATGAAGCATTTGAAGAATACCAACGCACCCAATTTGGAGGATGGCCATGGCCAAACCACGAACAAGCTCACCCAAGAGATAAGGGAAGATTTGCATTGCACGCGGATGGAAAAGAGGAAACGAGACCAGGATTAGACTAGGATTAAACAGGATAAGACCAGGATTAGACAGGATTAGACAGGATTAGACGGGATTAGACAGGATTAAACAGGATTAAACAGGATAAGACCAGGATTAGACAGGATAAGACGGGATTAAAAATTAATGGAATAGTAATTATTAAATTAAATAACTTACTTAAGGTAATGCTCATTTAGGACTATCCCATTGAAATAAATTGTCTTAGAAAGCTTTACACCAAGTCTATCGACAGTAGAGAAAGCTAGAATTCCTCTACAAATTTGTGTTTGATTTATTCATTCTATTCTTGGGTTAAGAAATAAAGGAGGCTTGAATCAATGAATGGAGTATTATATTTTTTAAATGCGTTTACCCTGAACGCTCCTTATAATAAATCAAGTAGGGAGTCTCGTGGTATTAAAAAACATACGCTATTATTCGGAATACTCATTTGTGAAACGCAATAAATGATGGCCAATGATTTAATAGCCTTTTTGAATACTATTCCGGAGTTTAACCTATTGAAAATTAAATAACTTATTCCATATCACTTACAACAAATACTCCCAATAATTACCTGGATGAATTACTGTAAAATCGCTGTCGGGATACGCTTCGGCGAATATTTTGGGCATTTTAACTTTGTTTTTTGAATTCCATTTAAACTCAATCGCATGTAATTTACCATCGTAATCTTCAATCAAATCAATTTCATTTTGTTCATAGGTTCGCCAAAAGTACATGCTCAACTTCAGGCCTTTTGAAGCATGCATTTTCATCCTTTCAAGGATACAAAAATTCTCCCAAAGGGCCCCTTGGTCTGTACGCAAAGCAATAGGATTAAAATTATTAATCAAGCTGTTTCGAATCCCCAGGTCATAAAAATAATACTTTTGCGTTTTGTTCAATTCAGAACGAATATTCCTACTGAATGGGCCCAATTTAAAAATCACAAAAGACTGTTCTAACAAATTCAAATAGCGTTGAATCGTTTCAATAGCCACGCCTAACAAACCCGACAACTCTCTTAAGGAAACCTCACTACCTAATTGCAAAGCCAGGGCTTTTAACAAGTTCATTAATACTGTAGGATTTTTAACCGATTGCAATTCAAGCACATCCCTATACAAATAATCGGTTGCCAATTCTTCTAGCAAGGCTCTTTTTTCTGTTTCTGACCTTAAATAGATATCAGGATAAAGCCCAAACCTCAAAATACTTTCTAGTTTTTCGTGGCTTACCAACCTATTTTCAAGTGATGCCAATTCCCCAATCCAAAGCGGAAACATCAAAAACTTTACATTTCTACCCGTAAGCGGCTCATTCACTTGATTAGCCAAATCAAAACTACTAGACCCGGTCGCTACCCATTGAATAGCGGGATAAGTATCGACCAAAAGCTTCAATAGAGCACCGATATGAGGTACTTTTTGCGCTTCGTCAAAAACCACCAAAGCCGCATTCCCAACGAAACTTTTAATTTTTTCTGGATTCAATTCCGCTAAAAGTTCTTGAATAACAAGTCTTTCACAGTTTACATACAAGCCATTCTCCACTGAATTTATCAGTGTTTTAGAAACCGTAGTTTTACCCACTTGCCTTGCGCCCAATACAATAATTACCTTGCCTTTAAATAACCAAGGAGTAATTTGACTGATTAAATACCTGCTGAAACTTTCCATAAAACTCATTAACCCGACAAATTTAACCAAATTCGTCGAGTTAACCAAACGAATTTGGTATAATTCGTCGAGTTGGCTCGACAAATTATACCAAATTCGTCGAGCCAACCTTACAAATTAAGACAAATTTGTCGAGTTATATAGAAGTATTCCAATATTGGCGCATTCATTTGCCCTTTAAAATTGGTATTCAAACTAAAAAAACTATTGTTCAGCCCTATAAATCAAGGTAGAACAATTCGAATCTATCAAAATTTCTCGGGCAACACGGTTAATTTGCGCAACATCGACGGCACGAAGTTTTTCTAAGTCTTGATTTACCAAACCTACATCGCCAAGATTTGCAGCAAAAGCCAAGTTCATCGCACGATTCAACAATTCTACTTCTGAAAAAACCAAAGTTGATTCCGCCTGATTTTTAACCTTATTCAATTCTTGTTCAGTAACACCCTCTGTCAACAATTGAACCAACACCTCATTAATAGCATTTTCAGCCATTTCAAAACTAATTCCTTCATGCAATTTACCTTCAATAATAAACAAGCCAGCCTCAGCGCTACCTGAAACATGTGCCCCAATACTACTAAACAATGGATTTTCTTTCACCAATTTTACATACAACCTTGAGGCCTTTCCATGCCCTAACAAGTCGCTTAACAAATCAGAAGCCACATGGTCAGGGTCAAGTTTGGCATTGCTGTGCCATGTTTTGTAAATGGCATTGGCAGGCACTTGCGCGGTCACTTCCAACCTTCTTGGAGCAGTTTGCTTAGGCTCAACAGGTAAATTCCTTACATAAGGTTTGCCAGCAGGAATAGGTGCAAACCATTTTTCAGAAAGTGATTTCACCTGCTCCAAGCTTACATTTCCAGCCACAACCATCACCGCATTGTTAGGAATATAAAATTTTGCAAAAAACGCTTTTACATCCTCCATAGTGGCATTTTCAATATGACTTACCTCCTTGCCAATGGTTGCCCAAGCGTAAGGATGAACATGATAAGCCTGTACAACCTTACGCTTGGGCAACCATGGCAAGGAGGTAAG
>JBEAZU010000362.1:0-5290 GCA_041169945.1 Bacteroidota bacterium | reverse complement strand
ATAATTTGATTACCTGTAAATAAAGTGTTCGCTGTGATTTTGTACAAGATTTTGCTACTTTTGTAAAATCAAAAATAAAGAAAATGGCTCAAAAGAAAAAGAATAAAGTTGATTCTGCCTTATTAAGTGAAATCGTTGTTAAAGGTATGCAAGAAAAAAAAGCGGAAGACATCACCGTAATAGATCTTCGTTCGGTACCTAATGCCATTACAGATTTTTTTGTTATCTGTTCTGTAAATTCTGATTCTCAAGCAGATGCCGTTGAGAATTCAGTAGAAGCAGAAGTGTATAAAACCTTAGCAATGGATCCTATCTTCAAAGAAGGGAAAGAAAATAAAGAATGGATATTAGTAGATTATTTTGATGTAGTCGTACATGTTTTCAGAAAAAGTCGTAGAGAATTTTTCAAACTCGAAAAACTATGGGGAGATGGGGTCATTACTGATATTCCAAATTTAATTTAATCTTTTACAAACAATTCTTTCAATTCAATTGTTGAAAATTCATAAAACCTACCATTATGGCTGAAGAAACAGAAGATAATAAGAAGAAAAATTTAATGCCTAAAACACCTCCTAAAGGAAGTATTCAAACGTGGTTAATTATAGGATTGGTATTGATTGTTTTTGGAATTACCTATTTCAATAAATCTACCTCTACGGTAATTACCACGCAGAAAAATTTCCATGAAATGATGCGCGCCCACGATGTTAAAAAAATCGTGATTGTAGGCGACAAAGTGGAAGTAACCCTAAAAGCAGAGGCCTTAAAAAACAAAAAATACAAAGAACAATTTTCTCAAAGAGGAGAATATGCCATCAACCAAGGCCCTCATTATGAGTTCGCTATTGGCAAGGCAGAGTATTTTCAGGATGAATTAAAAGCACTTGAAAAAGAAATTGCTTTAGAAGAAAAAGCGCCACTTGATGAAGTAGAAGTTACCATTGACAATAACCGTCAAGACTTTAGTACTTGGTTTTTCAATTGGGGTTTCTTGATTTTATTGATTGGAGGATTTTGGTTTATGATGCGCAAAATGACTGGCGGAGGTGCTGGTGGGGCATTGTTTAACATTGGAAAATCTAAAGCTTCTTTGGTAGATGTAGATGGTAAAGTGAAAACTACTTTTGCTGATGTTGCAGGCTTAGAAGAGGCCAAAGAAGAAATCAAAGAAATTGTTGATTTCCTTAAAAACCCTTCAAAATTCACCAATTTAGGAGGTAAAATACCTAAAGGTGCCTTATTAGTAGGTGGGCCAGGAACAGGGAAAACCTTATTGGCCAGGGCCGTTGCCGGTGAAGCTGGCGTACCTTTTTTCTCTCTTTCAGGCTCTGATTTCGTTGAAATGTTTGTAGGTGTAGGTGCGGCACGTGTGCGTGACTTATTTAAACAAGCCAAAGAAAAAGCACCATGTATCATTTTTATAGATGAAATTGACGCGGTGGGTCGTTCAAGAGGAAAAGGCGGCATGCCTGGCTCTAACGATGAAAGAGAAAATACATTAAACTCCTTATTGGTAGAAATGGATGGTTTTGCTACCGATTCGGGCATTATCATTCTGGCGGCTACTAACCGTCCTGATGTGCTTGATGCAGCTTTGTTAAGACCTGGTCGTTTCGACAGGGTTATTAGCATTGACAAACCAGATGTTATTGGAAGAGAAGCCATTTTCAATGTGCATTTAAAGAAAATTAAATTAGCCCCAGATGTTGACCCTAAGAAATTAGCGGCACAAACCCCTGGATTTGCTGGTGCTGAAATTGCAAACGTTTGTAATGAAGCCGCTTTGATCGCTGCTAGAAAAAACAAACAAGCGGTAGAATTAAGCGATTTCAACGATGCAGTAGACAGGGTCATTGGTGGCTTAGAAAAGAAAAATAAAATCATTTCTCCAAACGAGAAAAAAATTGTTGCCTACCATGAAGCCGGCCATGCCGTAGCAGGTTGGTTCCTTGAACATGCCGACCCATTGGTAAAAGTAAGTATTGTGCCACGTGGCGTTGCCGCCTTAGGCTATGCCCAATATTTGCCTAAAGAACAATTCTTATACACCGTAGAGCAACTTACCGATGAAATGTGTATGACTTTAGGTGGTCGCGCAGCGGAAGAAATTATCTTCGGAAAAATTTCAACTGGGGCCTTAAGTGATTTAGAAAGAATTACAAAATTGGCTTACAGCATGGTCACAGTGTATGGCTTAAATGAAAAAATTGGAAATGTTTCGTTCTACGATTCTAAACAATCTGACTATTCCTTCACCAAACCCTATTCTGAAGATACGGCTAAAACGATTGACAGCGAAGTAAGACGAATCATTGCGGAGGCCTATACGAGAACCAAAGATTTATTAAATCATCATAAAGATGCCTTAGAAATCTTAGCACAAGAATTATTAGCCAAAGAAATTATATTCCAATCTGATTTAGAGAAATTGATAGGCAAACGCCCATTTACTTCTCAAACCACTTATGAAGAATATACCAGTGGGCAATTAGAAAAAAACATCGCCGAACGCCAAGAAGCACAACGCGAACAAGATGCCAAAGAGGAAGCAGAAATTGCAGAAAAAAACAATGCTGCTACTGAACAAAAAACAACAGAACCAGCACCAGAAAATTAAGTTCAGCGTTTTGAGTCTAGCGTCTAGAACACTAAACTGATAACGCTAAACTACAAACTCACTAAGAGTATGAATCATTTAAAAACCAAAGACATCATCATCGGTAAAGTAAAACAAGCCTTAAGTTCTCCCACGAACGTATCGGTTTCTTTACCTGACCAAGAGTCGGCTATTTACCCCGCACTTAGTGATGATCTTGAAATGGCTTTTGCTGAAAATTTCTTGGCGGTGAAAGGGCAGTTTTTCTTTTGTGTAGATCACCAAGAACTTAGGGAACAAATTGAAAAATTTGCCGCTGTTCGTAAGGTCAAAAACCTATTTGTTTGGGAAAAAGATTTGTTTACACAATTGGATCAATCAAGCATAAAATTCAATGCCACAGAATCGGAATTCATCAATTGTGAAGTGGGAATTACCACTTGCGAAGCACTTGTAGCGAGAACAGGCAGCATATTGGTAAGCTCTAAATCGAGTGCAGGAAGACGGTTAACAGTGTTTCCTCCTATACACATCGTGGTGGCATATACCTCTCAAATTGTAGCAGAAATCAAAGATGGCTTTGCTTTAATGAAAGACAAATACGCCAGCGCCGCGATGCCCTCTATGATTTCTTTGGTAACAGGTCCTAGCCGAACGGCCGATATCGAAAAAACATTGGTCTTAGGGGCGCATGGTCCAAGAGAATTAATTTTATTCTTAATCGATGATACCATCAATTGATCAATTACCCGCAGGTAAAAAAATATTCTTTGCATCAGATTTTCATCTTGGCACCCCAAGTGTCGAGGAAAGTTTCATCAGAGAAAAAAAAATAGTAAGATGGCTTGATGCGATAAAGGATGAAGCCTTTGCTGTATTTTTGGTGGGTGATATCTTTGATTTTTGGTTTGAATACAAACACAGTATCCCTAAAGGATTCATCAGGTTTCAAGGCAAAATTGCAGAATTAACAGATGCGGGCATTCCTGTCTATTTTTTCAGTGGCAACCATGACATGTGGATGTTCGATTATTTTACCAAAGAACTCAATGTACCTGTTTTTCATCATCCTCAACAATTTAAAATTGGAGCACATCAATTTTATGTGGGACATGGCGATGGTTTAGGACCCAAAGATTATACCTATAAATTATTAAAAATACTTTTTAGGAGCGCTATTTGTCAATGGTTATTTGCAAGAATACATCCCAACTTTGGTATTGGTATCGCAGATGCATGGTCTAAAAAAAGTCGCATTACGAACACTGCCAAAGAAGACAAATTCTTAGGCGACAACGAATGGTTGCTGGTTTACGCACGTGAAATCCAAGCAAAACAAGCCCATCACTTCTATGTTTTTGGACACAGACATTTACCATTAGATGTGCCCGTGGCAGAAAATAGCAAATACATTAACCTAGGGGAATGGGTCAATCATTATACCTATGCTGTATATGATGGGGAAACTTTAAAGTTGGAAACCTTTGAAAACTAGCCTACTACTTTTATGTATATTTTGGGGGGCGACTGCGCTATTGCAAGCACAAACACTCTCCATCATTACCCAAACGACCATCAAAGAAGCCAGCAAAGTATCAGCTGATCGCTATTACAATTTGTATGTGGTCGACCAAAATGACAACATCCAAAAATACGATAAAGCAGGCAATTTTTTGGTTACTTATTCTCCCCCAAAACCTGGGGACATTACCTTAATAGAAGCTTGGAATTCCATTCGAATTTTCGCTTTCTATAAGGACTTTCAAGAATTTGTATTGTTAGATAGGTTTTTAGTAGCACAACCCAATTATAAAATCAATCAAAATGAGATTGGTTTTGCTAGAATAGCCACCATTTCTGCCGACAATCAATTATGGACAATTGATGAGAATGACTTTTCACTTAAAAAGTATGACTTAGATGGGCAAAAAATCATTCAAAAAACGCCCCTAGAACTCATCCTTAAGGCCAAAGATTACCATATTAATTTCATGAGAGAGTACCAAAACCTGCTTTATGTCAATGATAAACAATCTGGTGTGCTTGTTTTTGACAACATGGGAAACTACAAAAAGAAGATAGCCTTGACAGGAATTACAACCTTTGGATTTATCAATGAAGAACTTTACTATTTGAAAGACAATAAAATATATTTTTTCAATGTCTATCATTTTGCTGAACGAAGTATTAACTTACCAGAAGGAATAAACGTAACAAATGTCATAGTTTCTCCTGATAATATATATTTATTTAGTGGTACCAATTTATTGATATGCAAATGAAATATTTATTGATCGCCTTTACAATGTTGGCAATGGCATCGTGTGTGGAGCCAAGCAAAACACAAGAAACCAATATACCCAAAACGGAATCCTCTACCAAGCCCCGTTTAGATACCACACTCAGCACTACGGAGAGCTTAAAATTAACGTATAAAGAGCGCATTTCTCCCGCAAACACAAGCAATAGCAATGCGGTTGACAGTGTATTGATAGAAATGATTTCTATCATTCCTGAAATCAAAGCGTATAGCCATAAAATTGATTCTACCAGCAAAGGCAAATCCAAATTGGTGTATAAAACCTTGGAGGCTCCAAGTGCCGATAGCCCATATTATTATATTAAAGTGGATGAAAAAACAACAACGGAACAGCATACTAAATTTCAGTTTTATGTTAATCCTGTAAATTT
>JBEAZU010000361.1:0-5035 GCA_041169945.1 Bacteroidota bacterium | reverse complement strand
CGATGATTAATTCTTCTGAAGATAAATGAGGTAAATGTAGTGTGGTAATGATGGGGGTATTTTGATCCCAATGCAGGTCTTTCACGATTTGATCTACCGACATAAAAAGTTGGGCTTTCTGATGCATGATTAATCGGTTACTTCCCTCAGAGGAACGTATGCCTAGATTTCCTGGTACCGCATAAATTTCTTTGTTGTAGGAAAAGGCAATTTCTGCTGTAATCAAGGTGCCTCCTTTTTGGGCAGTTTCTATGACAATCAAGGCATCGCACAAGCCTGCAATGATCCTGTTTCTTTCCGGAAAACGTGGTGCATCAGGTTTTACACCAAAAGTGTTTTCAGTCAGCAATCCTCCTTTTTCAAGCATTTCAAAAGCTGTTTTTTGATGTTGAAAAGGATAGATAATATCAATACCACTACCCATCACCCCAATGGTTGGAATGCCATGTTGTAAACATGCTTTGTGAGCTGTAATGTCGATACCGTATGCTAAACCACTAACGACGGTGATGTTGAAAGGGGCAAAAGCGGCTATGATTTTTTCGGTCATGGCCTTGCCATAATGGCTAGCACTGCGTGTGCCTACAATGGCAATCGTTCTTGGCGCGTTTAGGTCTGCTTGTCCTTTGTAATAGAGTAAGGTTGGGGCATCAGCCAATTCTTTTAGTCTTTTTGGATATGCAGGATGGGTATAAAATAGCAGTTGTATATTGTCTGTTTCAGCCTTTCGAATAATGGATTCCGCTTTTTGTAACACATTGGACTGCATAATTGCTGTAGCAACCAATTGGCCGATACCGGGTACAGACATTAATTTCTTTTTATTGGCTTTAAAAACAGCTTCTGCCGAACCCAAATAACCGATGAGATATTTACTTAGTTTGTCTCCAATTTTAGGAATTAAACCTAATGCGACTTCGTATAACATGTTGAAAAAAAATTAAAATAGTGTAGCGTAAAATGATAGTGTGGACTGTTGAATAAAATGATAATGTTGAATGTTGCGTTTTTAGTGTTGAGTAAAAATATAGTTTTTAAGTAAATACAGTAAAATTAATGATGGCTTAAATATTCATTCAAAGCGGCGATGAAAGTTATTATTGCAAATACTTAATTGCGTATCTGCCCTATGCGCCTTTGCTTGGAATTTTTCATATTAAATATGAATTGAGAAATAATATATATCTATTCAAATAAAAATATCCCTAATTCAAAAAATAAGTGCTGAATGAATTCATATCCAGCACTTATAAAAATCAATTTATTTTTTCTTCGCTACTGGTTTTTTCTTTACCGCTGTTTTCGTGGCAGGTTTGGCTTTGGCAGCTGTTTTGGGTACCGCTTTGGCTTTTGGAGCTGCTTTCGTTACTGTTTTAGCTTTCGCGCCGAATCGTCCTTTGGTAGGCTCTGGTGTTGCGTCTGCAAGAACAATACATTCTGCCAAGGTCAATGTTTTTGGATCCTTGTCTTTCGGTATCTTTACATTTTTCTTACCGGCAACAATGTACGGTCCATATCTGCCGTTTAATACTTTGATGTCGTCGTTTTCGGCAAACTCAAGAATTAGTTTTTCGCTTTCGGCTTTGATTTTGGCCTCAATAATTTCAATGGCTCTTTCATCATTTACCGTCATAGGATCATCCCCTTTAGGCAAAGAATAAAATTTGCTGTCAAATTTAATGTAAGGTCCGAATTTACCGATGGCCGCTACCATTGGTTTTTCATGGTATAAGCCAATGGTACGAGGTAATTTGAATAATTCTAGCGCTTCTTCTACCGTAATGGTTTCCATTAATTGGCCTTTTTTAAGGCTTGCATAAATTGGTTTTTCACCACCTTCTTCTTCCGCCGCTTCCCCTAATTGTACGAATGGGCCGAATCTACCAAGTCTAGTGCTGATGCGTAAACCTGATACAGGATGGAATCCTAAATCTCTGCCTGTCTGAAGGTTAGCCCTGTCAACATTTTCTTCGGTATCGGTAACTTGTTTATGGAAATCTTGGTAGAAATTATCAATCATTTTAGCCCATTGGGTTTTTCCATGCGCGATATCATCAAATTCCTTTTCAATATTTGCTGTAAATGAAAAGTCGACCACATTTGGAAAACGGTCCACTAAAAAGTCACTTACAATTAAAGCGATGTCTGTTGGGAATAATTTGCTTTTTTCTGCACCATAATTTTCAGACTCTGTTTTAGCAGAAATTTTACCTCCTTCTAAAACAATACTGTTTACCGCTCGTGATTTGCCGTCTCTGTTTTCTTTGATTACATAGTCACGTTTTTGAATGGTAGAAATGGTTGGTGCATAGGTAGAAGGTCGGCCAATGCCCATTTCTTCTAGTTTTTTTACCAAACCAGCTTCATTGTAGCGGGCTGAAGGTCTGCTGAAAACTTGTTTTCCGTTAATTTTATTTAATTGAAGTACTTGACCTACAGCAATAGGAGGTAAGGCACTTTTGTTTTCGTCTTCACTTTCGTCTTCGTCATCATCCACTGCATCGACATAAGCTTTTAAGAAACCTTCAAATTTTACTACTTCACCTGTCGCAATAAAGCTTTCAGGCGTGGTAGAGATGCCTATGGTTGCTGTCGTTTTTTCAATCAATGCGTCAGCCATTTGGGAGGCCTTGGCACGTTTGCGGATTAAGTCGTAAAGCCTTTGTTCGTTTCTGTCGTCACTTCCTTTTTCTTGTGCAAAATCAGTGGGTCTTATGGCCTCATGTGCTTCTTGTGCCGATTCTGATTTGGTTTTATAACGTCTAAGTTTGAAGTATTCGTCACCATAATCATTGATAATGGCACTTTTTGCGCTTTCAATAGCTGTTTCAGACAAATTGAAGGAGTCGGTTCTCATGTAAGAGATTTTTCCTGCTTCATAAAGTCTTTGGGCAACAGTCATGGTTTGTGCCACCGAAAATCCAAGTTTACGCGCAGCTTCTTGTTGTAAAGTAGAGGTTGTAAAGGGTGGAGAAGGAGAGCGATGTAAGGGTTTGCTTTCTAAATTACTGATAGAGAAAGTGGCACCGTTGCATTTTTCTAAAAATTGATAGGCTTCTTTTTCGGTTTCGAATTTTTTTGGCAATTCGGCAATTAATCTTTTTTTACCTTCAAGATCAAAAATGGCCGTTATTTTAAAAGAAGAAGTACTGTTGAATTTTTCAATTTCACGTTCGCGGTCAACAATCAACCTCACGGCTACCGATTGTACTCTGCCGGCTGACAAGCCACGTTTGATTTTTTTCCACAATACAGGGGATAATTCAAAACCTACCAAACGGTCTAAAACACGACGTGCTTGTTGGGCATTGACTAAATCAATGTCTATGGTTCTTGGATTTTGTATCGCATTGAGGATCGCATTCTTGGTGATTTCCCTAAATACAATTCTTCTGGTTTGGGCTTCGTTTAAATCTAATGCTTCAAATAGATGCCAAGAAATGGCTTCTCCTTCGCGGTCATCATCCGTTGCTAACCAAATTACTTCTGCTTTTTTAGCTAATTTTCTCAAATCTGCTACCACCTGCACTTTATCCTCGGTGATTTCATAAGTAGGTCTAAAATTGTTTTTGATGTCAATGGCTTTATCACCCTTCGGTAAATCACGTACATGACCAAAACTTGACTTCACTATAAAATCCGGACCCAAATAACCTTCTATGGTTTTGGCTTTAGCCGGGGACTCCACTATCACAAGATTTTTCGACATCTTACTCTTACTGTTCAATTATCCTCAATCGACAAAATTCACTATTTTTTTTCAAGAACCAACAGAAGTAGTTCTTTTTTTTATTTAAATGTCTTTTAAACGTAATATTGTTTAGTTTTGTATACTATATGATTGTTGTTTGTAAAAATAAATGCAATGAAGTCTGTAAAAGTAAAAGTGCCCGACAATAAAGTGAGTTTTTTTCTTGAATTAATGGATGATTTAAAGTTTAAAACCAAAGTCAATGAGAAACCCAAAGAGAAAAATGTAATCAAAGACATTGAAAAGGAATTTAAGAAACTTCGTATGTTGAGTAAAGAAAAGGTGGGTTAGTGTAGGCCTTGTCTATTTTGATATTGGGTGCTGGTGTTTTTACTTGTTCTTGGTTTTGTATGCTAATAAATAAAGTTTTTCTCTTTTTTATTGATTTTTGAAGAGGATGTAAGGCTGTAATGAGTGTATGAGCTGAATTTTATTCAGTAGTCTGGTGTTTTTTGTAATTATATTAATTTTTTGTAGGATTTTAAATTGAATTGATAGCTTTTCAATAAATTTAGGTTCGTATTTTAGGTGATTTATTTAAAATGAAGTAGTTTTGTGTCGTTATTAGTGTTGAAACGAAGCATTTTTTGTCAAATAGTTTAATTAATCATCGAAATTGAATTAAAATGAATGCAAAAGTGAAAAAAAGGTATGGCGTTGTTTCATTGACCATCTTAGCGGCCATTTGTGGATTAGCTTGTGTTTACCCTGCGGTGCACCCTGAACCATTGCCTGGTTATAAGTTTGATTCGGGTCATTTGGCATGGATTATTTCTGCTTCAGGTTTGGTATTGCTGATGACTCCAGGATTGGCCTTTTTTTATGGTGGAATGGTGCGTGCCAAAAATATGATTTCCACGATGCTTCAAAGTTTTATTGCCTTAGGGGTAATCAGTATATTATGGTATGTGGTTGGTTTTAGTTTAGCTTTTGGTGATAGCATTGGCGGACTTATTGGTAATCCCATGACGCATTTTATGTTCGATGGGGTAGGAACAGCAGCCAGTGATAAATTAGGCATAAGTATTGGTGGCGTGGCCATTCCTTTTATTTTGTTTGCGGCTTTTCAATTGAAATTTGCCATCATAACTCCTGCATTAATTACCGGCTCTTTTGCGGAAAGGGTTCGTTTTTGGGGGTATTTGGTGTTTATTTGTTTGTTCTGTATGTTGATTTATTGCCCATTAGCCCATTGGACATGGCATCCTGAAGGGTTTATGTTTAAATGGGGGGTGCTAGATTTTGCAGGAGGTACTGTGGTGCATATTTCTGCTGGCTTTGCAG
>JBEAZU010000360.1:0-4318 GCA_041169945.1 Bacteroidota bacterium | reverse complement strand
CCGAGTTGGTAATTCAAAAAAGTACTGACCCTTGTTTATTGATTTATACAATTCCAGAGTGGGAAAAAATTGCAGAGAAAATATCTTCTTTAAATGAATTTGATGAAAATACTGCGATGGTCCAAAGAAATTTTTTGAGAGGAAATACAGAAGTTGATTTAGACAATATGGGCAGGTTCTTGATTTCTAAAAGAATGTTGGAACATGCAGGCATTACCAAAGAGGCAATTTTAGTAGGATTAGGCAATCGTTTAGAACTTTGGAATCCGGAGATTTATGATGCTTACTTAATCAAAGACCCAAAACAATTGGCAGAAATGCTTCAAAAACATCTTGGTACTAAAAATCAACAAGCCTAATGGAACAAGCTTACCATGTTCCCGTGATGTTGAAAGAATGCATAGATGGTTTAGAGATAAATCCAGCTGGGATTTATGTAGATGTAACCTTTGGTGGTGGTGGCCATAGCAAAGCCATACTTGATAAACTGACTACAGGTAAATTGTATGGTTTTGACCAAGACCAAGATGTCAAAGCCAATGCGGATAAAATGAATCATCCTGCATTTACTTTGATTGAAGCCAATTTTAGGTATTTAAAAAAATATTTAAGACTGCATGGTGTCAACAAAGTAGATGGTATTTTGGCTGACTTAGGGATCTCTTCCCATCAAATCGATACGCCTGAAAGAGGTTTTTCGATTAGGTTTGATGCCGATTTAGACATGAGGATGAACCAGATGGGTTCAGTTACTGCTAAAAATATTGTCAATGAGTATTCTGAGCACGATTTGCATAGAATATTTGGGATGTATGGCGAAATTAAAAATGCCAAAAGCTTGGCCGCACAAGTGGTAAGGGCAAGGGCAAGTAAACCGCTTTCTACGGTTTACGAACTGAAAGATGCTGTAAGGGGATTGGTAAAAAAGGGTGAAGAGAATAAATATTTTGCCCAAATGTTCCAGGCTTTGCGCATCGATGTGAATGATGAGTTGAAAACCTTGGAAGAAATGTTGATGGGAACCATTGACGTCATCAAACCTGGAGGATTGCTGGTGGTGATGTCTTACCATTCTTTAGAAGACCGATTGGTGAAAAATTTTATCCAAAAAGGCAAATTTCATGGTGATGTAGAAAAAGATTTCTACGGCAATGAAATCAAACCTTTTGAAGCGGTGAATAGAAAATTAATTGAAGCCTCTGAAGAAGAAGTATTGAGAAACAACAGGGCAAGAAGTGCAAAATTAAGAATAGCGAGGAAGTTGTGAGTTCAGAGTTTACAGTTCAGAGTAATCAGTTCAGCTGATTTTACTGAAACAAACACTAAACACTAAACACTAAACTCATAACTAAAAAAAAGTGGCCATAAATACATTCAAATCAGAACCAAAACCAGAAAAGAAAAAATCGACCTCAGTGTCTTCAGGGTTCTCTATCTTTAAATTGATTGAGAACAAACTGAAAATGGAGGCGGTTTTTAAAGAAGGGGTTCCAGTGGAGTATTTCCCATATATTTTATATGTGTCTATTATCGCCATATTTTATATTGCCAATAGCCATTACGCTGATAAAACAGTAAGAGATATTGCCAAAACAAAAGCTGAGGTAGAAGACCTTAGGGCCGATTATACCACCTTGAAGTCAGATTATATGTTTGCGAGTAAGCAATCGGAAGTGGCTAAAAATGTGGAACCAATGGGCTTATTTGAAAGTGCGGAACCTCCTTATACCATCGAAATTAAAGAAGGCGACTTAGAATTACCGGCAAGTGAATAATATTAAGAAATCGATATTACTCCGTGTAAGAATGGCTTTTTTGCTCGTCTTTGTGTTTTCTATGCTTATTGTATGGAAAATATGGGTGCTTCAATTTGTGGAAGGGGATCAATGGAAAAAAGTGGCCCAGAAAAATGGTATTCGTGCCATGATAGTAAAAGCTACCCGTGGCAATATTTATTCCGACAACGGAAGTCTATTGGCTACTTCTTTGCCTTTTTATCGGGTGGCGATTGACCCTACGGTGGCCAAACCTGCTACTTTTAAAGCAGGAATTGATTCTTTGGCTTTCATGCTTGCGCAACAGTTTCCGGAGAAAAGTAAAAAAGAGTACCTGATTAAAATAAAAAATGCACGCGCTAAAGGCAAAAGATACCTTGTCCTTACACGCCAAATGATTAATTACCAAGTAAAAAAAGCCATGACTTCTTGGCCTATCATTAGGGAAGGCAGAAAAGGGGGCGTTATCTTTGAAAAAATGGATAGACGCTACCGACCATTTTCTGAATTGGCTTTTAGAACAATTGGATTTGTCAATGAAGATTATAGAGGGGCTGGCTTAGAATATAGTTTCAATAGCCAATTGGCAGGGAAAGATGGAGAAGCCATTTTTACCAAAATCGCAGGTGCTTGGAAGCCGTTACACGATGAGTCTGAATTACAGCCCGAACAAGGCTATGACATTCAAACAACCATCAACATCAATTTACAAGATGTAGCGGAGGCGGCTTTAGAAAAACATTTGCGCATGCATAAAGCTGATTATGGTTGTGTGGTACTGATGGAAGTGAAAACGGGTGAAATTAAAGCCATTGCCAATTTAGCCATGAACAGGGATAGTAGTTATAGTGAAAATTATAATTACGCTGTCGCAAGTCTTACCGATCCTGGGTCTACTTTTAAATTGGCTTCTATGATTGCTTTATTTGAAGACAAAGACTTGAGTTTGGAACAGGTAATTAATACCGGTAATGGAAAATACCAATTTTATGACCAGGTAATGACCGATTCTAAACCAGGTGGTTATGGTAAATTAACGGTAAAACAAGCTTTTGCGAAATCATCCAATGTGGCGATTTCGAGAATGGTCTTTGACCATTTTAAATCAACACCAGAGAAATACATCGAGTACATTAAACAAATGAAACTCGACCAACCTCTTGGTTTTCAGATGCAGGGTGAAGCAGTGCCTTACATTAAAAACCCAAAAGATACCACTTGGAGTGGGGTGACCATGCCTTGGATGTCTATTGGTTATGAGATGAAAATCTCTCCATTGCATATTCTGAGTTTGTACAATGCTGTAGCCAATAATGGTAAAATGATTGTGCCCATTATTGTAAACAATACCAATCGTGCCGATAAAATTTTGGAACAGTACTCTGCCAGGGTTTTAGAAGAAAAGATTTGTTCTGACCAAACCTTACAAAAAGTTAAAACATTATTGGAAGCGGTGGTAGAGGAAGGTACGGCACAAAATATTAAAAACCCTGATTATAAAATCGCAGGGAAAACAGGAACGGCTCAAAAAATTAAAAATGGCATCTATACTAAAAATTACTATACTTCATTTGCCGGTTATTTTCCAGCCGAAAAGCCAAAATACAGTTGTATCGTAGTGATTGATAGTCCTAAAGGATTTCATTTATATGGTGGGGATGTGTCAGCACCGGTGTTTAAGGAAATTGCGGATAAAATTTATGCCCAGGATCCGGAGATGCATAAGGTGTTAAAAGCTGATAAATCTTTGCTGGTAAATAAGTTGACATTACCCAAAATGAAACCAGGGTATGCCGATGATTTGAAATTGCTGTGTAACCAATTAGGCGTTTCAAACCATGGTTCAGAACAAGATGAATGGATTGATGGCGATAATAGTCAAAAGTTTATTGCTTGGAAAAACAGGGCTATAAGAGATGGCATCGTACCGAATGTGCAAGGAATGAGTGTGAGAGATGCCTTGTATTTGCTTGAAAATAATGGATTAAGGGTGACCGTACTTGGAAAAGGAAAAGTAATCTCTCAGTCTGTTGTGGCTGGTGAAAGAGCCATAAGAGGAAATGGCATCACCTTAGTATTGGGCAATTAGGGTTGAAATGATGAATGTTAAATGATCCAATAAATAATGTGCGCATAGTGAAATATTGTGGGCAATAGCCAATAGTTGACGGTATGTACGAATTTGCGATAGTGATTGAGTCCCGATTTTCTCGGGATTTGAGCGCTGCCTTCTTTTTGTTTACATTCAAATTGAAACGTAATAGTTTGATAAAAAGAAAAAAGCGAGTTGCGAAAGCACAGTCCGCTGCGGCGGAATCGCCCAAATAATTAAGAAAAGACAGTATCAAAAAAAAGTAAAAGAAATTAAAATTATACCTATAAAAAATACAGATGCTAGTTAAGATGCTTTTGCAACACTCTTTAGCATCTCTACCAATAGAAAATTACCTGTAGTCAAATTATTCAAGAGCAATAAATAGTTATTAACTGAAAAATTTACAAAACATATTGACCGGAGTGGCATTGCAACAATCAATTGGAAA
>JBEAZU010000359.1:0-4438 GCA_041169945.1 Bacteroidota bacterium | reverse complement strand
AATTGTGTTGGTTGATGAAAACCAAAATTGCCACTTGTATATCCACTAATGGCGAGGTATTCTTCTCCTGGACCATAATCAATTCTGAATACATTGCCTTTCCATGTTGTTCCATTGCTTGGGGTACTAAAAGCCCCATTGGGAATGGTCGCTAAATCGGCAAATGGAATTTTAATTTCTACCTTGTACCCTTCACTTGTTCTGCTAGCTGCGGTTTGTATTGTATTGGCATCCCAGTTAAAATCACTGATTTTTCCACCACATTCAGGTGTGGCACAAAGCATAATGTTGTCATAGTACGACGCAAATGCATTGACACCTATTTCTGCATAGTTTTTAGTGTCTCCGTCGGCATCTATAAATATTTCAACCAAATCATCGGTGTCATAAATGGGGGAGTCCTGTGCTTTTACTGAACCTGTGATACTAATATCGCTAACCTGATAAGCCAGGTAAAACGCGTCGTTATCCCATGCGAATGAGACGCTTGTGTTTTGTGTTGCGGGATCTCCATTGTTGTGTTGAACAAATGGCCCTATAAATGGTGTCGTCCATTCGCTTAAATCACCATCAATACTAATGTTTGTTCCAATTTTATTGACTTGATAGGTTTGGGCATACCCTCCAAGGGTACTTCCAAAGACAATTGCAAAGTTTAAAAAAATCTTATTCATAAGAGTAACAGTTTAAATTAGAGATAATTAAAATTAAAAATACACAAAATTATTGTTAAGCAATCATAAAAAATGCATATATTTTTATGTGCAATTGAAATGAGTGGAAAGTTATAGTTTACTTTTTTTAGGGAGTCAATATTGTGAAAAAATTTTATTGAATTTCAATATGCAGGTTATTCTCTCGTGACACCTGCTTGGATTTGAACTTGTGAAATGATGAAACTAAAATGGATTAAGGTAATGGAAATTAGTTTTTTTTGGTAATTTGTTAGTCCATAGAAAATTGTTTGAGCAAATTTGTGAACATTTACAAATAAAAGGTCGATGAAAGCATGAGCTTCATCGACCTTTTATTCCGCAGCTATATATTCCGCACTGGTTTGAAAATGCTGTGTTATTTATTCTTTTATGAATTTGACTACCTGCATGTTTTCTATTTTAAGAAAATACATCCCTGACATCAAATTAGCTACAGAAATGGTATTTGAATTTACATTGCCTGTCTGAATTACAAGTCCATTAACATTATAAATTTCAAACGATTTACTGTCCTGATTTTGTAAGTTAATAACTGTTGTAACAGGATTTGGTGATATGTTAACTGCTATAAATGATGCGATGGCAGTAACAGCACTTTTCTCAAAACATCCCATGTCAATGGCTGTACTTTCGACCCTTGTATTTCCTGCCAGGTCTGTGGTTGGAATTAAAACTTCGATACCAACAATAGATCCCGTATTGATTGCTGGAGAGCCCTCTTGCAAACTAAAATCTAAACTAGCCCCATTGGTAAACAAAGGGTCTACATTCGTCGCTCCAGTATAAGTCATATTTGCAATTGTATTTGAAACTACTGATCCACTGGTAGTAACCGCAAAAGGCGTTACTCCGCCATTGTCATAAACAATACTGTTTTTGATACTTGAATTAGATGCCAAAACCATCGTAAATGCATTTCCGTTTGGACCTGTATTTTTTGAGAAAGTCGAGTTAATAATTTTAACATCAATACCAAGGTTGGTTCCTCCTGAACTTGCTCCTAAATACACACAAGAACCGGCAGTAGCAGAGGTGTTATTGTAAAACAAACAATTATTCACCACACCTTTAGAAAATATATTGTATTGACTTGCGCCTCCATATAACAACGCAGACAGGTCTTTGGAATAGTTATTTCTAAAGACACATTTATCAAAATTGGTAGTCATGGTGTATGTAGTGGTTCCACCAGGAGTATAGGTCGTAAATACTGCGACGCTTGTACCCGTATTTTTTTCAAAAATGCAATGTGCAAATGTTATGGATGTAATATTTCCTGCGGTATAAGGATTGATATAAATTGCACCTCCTCGGGTATGGTAATATTGTGCAGAGGCAGTTCCGGAAGTTAAAGTTCCACCATTGGCATTTCCACCTGAAAAAGTAAATCCATCTACAATTACATTACTCACATTTCCTCTAGCGGCCATAATGTGGTATGAATTTTCATTTCTAGTAGCTTCAACATCGGTGATGGTATTGTTGTCATTTCCTGACAAATCACCACTTAAAACAGTCAAGTTTGTTTTTGGATTTCTTTCAGTCAAAACTGTTTCGGTACCATTAAATCCACCAAAAATCTTCACCCCATCTTTTAAAATATAAGACACTGCCCTGTCGGAAACACTTGGTTTGTAAGTACCAGCAGCAACCCAAATGGTATCACCTGAAGTGGATGCACTTATAGCTGATTCCAATTTAGTGAAAGCATTTGTCCATGAAGTTCCTGCATTTGTACCTGTAGCAGCTTGATTTACATATTTTATTTTTCTTACAACCGGTACAAATTTATCATTGTAAAGCGCTAAAATTTGAGGAGCTGTAAGGTTAGTTTCATAATAACGTATCTGGTCTAATACGTCATTGTATTGGTAGGCGGCACCATTTGAGCTCTTTCCGATAATTAATTCTTGGGTTGATTCAATAGACCTTTTGGCTAAAAGTGCATTGGTCACATTGATATTTCCTCCTGCATATTCAGAACCTTTAAGTACATTGTCGATGTACAATTGGTAATTGTAAAATAACTCATAACTGGTTGTATTGGTTTGTGCGTCAATACTTAATATATTTACCTGAGGCACCAGTTGACAAACAATATGATGCCAGTTGCCGTCTGCAATGACCGTGCTTGAAGTAATGGTGGTTAAAATACTGCTTGTTGTTAACACGGTAGAACCATAAGCAAATTGTGCTTTGAAAACAATTTTGCCATTAACCAATTGAATAACATATCCTGATTTGATATTCGAAAGTTTAAGTTGGTCAAATAAATAACGAACAGTATCGTCATTGGTCGATGTTTTGATCCAAAAACTAACCGCAAAACCGTATACATTGGTCGACTTCGTGCCACCAGCCACAAATGAAGACCCATTTAATGAAAGGGCACTACTAGATAAATTTAAATTGTCGGTTACAAAAGTATGGTTACTCCCCGTGGCAGCTAAATCTACACTTCCTACGGCAAGCGTATTGCTTACACCACTCGTTAAACTCTGATTGGCAAAAGTGTACTCTTTAATCAGATTTGTAGTTGGGATTTGTGCAACAACAGCCGTTGAACATAATATTCCCAAGGCCAGGTTGCTTACTTTTCGTAATGTTTTTATCATACAATTTATTGGCTATTTGCAAATTAAATGAATTTTACCAATACTTTTATCAACTCGAACAGTGTATTTCACAATTTTTGCGTTGTAATTTTAATTAGTAATCAATTTATACAATTTAATTGTCCTCATATAAACTACTTCACATATTAGTCGGTACTCTCGAAACCAAGCATGAATAGAATATACCCACTTAGCCAAAAATGGAAAACAATCTCCTGCAATTAATCAAGGTGTAAACCTGAAGTACTACTATGTCTGTAATGTTTAAAAATTATATCACAGTAATGTTTTATAAATCAAATAATTAGGGTCTTTAAAATCAGTTATTTATACCTTGTGCTATTTTATTGGTGCTAGATGATTTGTTATGGGTAGGTTTGATTTATGTGAAATGAATGAATTTGGGCGTTTCCCTTCGGGTCGCGTGTTCGGCACTCGTCCCGATTTTTTCGGGAAGCTCAAACAATCCCGAAGCATCGGGACTTCCGCTAACGCAATACGAATTACACCATACCTATAATTTAATTTGTATGATAGGTAATTATGGTTTGCTGAAAAATTATTAAAATTTTAAATATCAGTAATTTATAATTAAAAATAAAGTATAAAATGCACGTATAACATGTGCAATCTTTGAATTGTCTTGCATTCGACCTCATAAAAATGTGTGATTCCGAGATTGCTACATGAAGCGTTTTTTTTAACACTGTTTGAGCCACTCGATTATTTTGTGTTTTCAGCAAATTTGGGGTCGAGTTCATTGCAAACGCATTAAAATAATTGAATAAATTTTACGCATACCTTGCCTGATATTCACTCTAATTGGGCAAAACAAACATTCAAAGCCCCCTATATATTTGATTTTACAACCCTTGCTGCCAAATTTGGCGAAAGAGAATTAGCGCTTGAATTGTTAAAAAATGTAGAAAAATTTTTACTTGAATTAGGGGTAGGTTTTGCTTTTGTTGGCAGACAATATTAGCAATCGACAAGTACATAACACAGCGCTACCAAAGGTTCTCCCGTTATTATGCGGAACAAGCTGTTCAATAGATTTCTTCCCGAACTCGGGACAGGCTATGGCTTGGCTTGCAGCCACCACGTAAA
>JBEAZU010000358.1:0-9910 GCA_041169945.1 Bacteroidota bacterium | reverse complement strand
AATAAATGGCACGCAGATGATACGGATTTGGTGAATTTTCACGGATATATAACGCTATGTTTTCAATTTATTCAATTATTTTAATGCGTTTTCCCTGTACTTTGTACCCTGTACCCTGTACCGCAGTGCAAACGCATTAAAATAGTGGTTTTATTTGCATTAATAGAAGATTTAAAGATGCATCATCAGCGTTTATCCGCATAATATGCTCCATCTGTGTTCAATTTTTTTATTTTTTTTAACAATAAATAAATGGCACGCAGATGATACTGATTTGGCGAATTTTCACGGATATATAACGCTATGTTTTTAATTTATTCAATTATTTTAATACGTTTGCCCTGTTCCAAGTGGGGCAAACTTTTGAGTACTCGTGTAGGTGATTTTATAGGGCTATAATTTTCTATTGTAGACTGTTACCCTCATTTGTGTAGTAAATTTGGTCTGGAGTTCCCTATGGCAATCGCAGTAAAATAAATTGGACTAAAAAGCTTCATTCCAATACTAACGATAAGTGAGCAAGCTAGGCTTTTATCACAAATTGGTGATTCATGGAGCCATCAGCTTCTTGTTTTAAGAAACGCAATTATAAAATATATCGGAATGTAATGTCCTTCTCCTTTTGGAGAAGGATGAGGCCTGGATCCATGAAATGCGTATTGTTTTGTTTTTAATGCATTTGCCCTGTGGAGTTCCTTCAATGGCTAGCATAAATAAAGTTGAAACAGACCGTTTAAACTATAATAAAAAAAGATTTTTAGGCTTTGTATTGTAAGCGATACAATTGTTCATAATAGCCTTTTTGTGCTAGAAGAGAGTCATGGGTGCCCATTTCTTTGATTTCTCCTTTGTCTAATACCACAATTTGAGAAGCATTTTGTATGGTCGATAATCGGTGGGCGATGACAATGGCGGTTCGGTCTTTCATCATCAGGGCAATGGCACGTTGAATCACTTCTTCCGTGGCAGTGTCTACCGAAGAGGAGGCCTCATCTAAAATAATGATCTTAGGATTAAATACCATGGCACGTATAAAAGAAATCAATTGTCTTTGCCCAACGGAAAGTGTTGCCCCTCTTTCCATGACATTATAGGCCAATCCTCCAGGCAACTGTGCTATAAAATGTCCTGCACCAACCAAGTCTACGGCATACTGTACTTGCGCTTCGGTAATGGAGGTATCTCCTAGGGTAATGTTATTGTAAATGGTGTCGGAAAATAAAAAAACATCTTGTAAAACCACCCCGATATTTCGTCTCAAAAAAGACAAATCATATTGTGCGATGGCGATGCCATCGATGTTAATGCTGCCTTGATTGATGTCGTAAAACCTGCTCAGTAGGTTGATAATGGATGATTTTCCTGCACCTGTAGCACCTACAAAGGCAATGGTTTTGCCAGCGGAAACTTGAAAAGATACATTTTTGAGTACATAATTGTCTTCGTTATAGGCAAACCAAACCTGCTTAAATTGCACCTCACCTACAATCGTTGTGCGAAGTCCATGGGTATTGTTTTGTATTTCCTCTTGGTTATCGAGTAATTTTAAAACACGGTCGGCGCTTACGATGCCCATTTGTAGGGTGTTAAATCGGTCCGCAATCATCCTCACAGGCTTAAAAAACATATTGATGTACATGATAAAGGACACCAATACCCCAAAACTTACTTCATGGTTCATGACACCTCTTGCGCCATACCATACCAATAAGCCAATTCCTGCCGCACTGATTACTTCTGCCACCGGGAAATATACCGAGTAATACCATACCGATCGCACATTGGCATCTCTGTGTTCTTTGTTGATGGCTTCAAATTTTTGGTATTCTTTTTCTTCTGCATTAAAAATTTGTACCACAGACATGCCCGTAATATGTTCTTGTACAAACGTACTTAAATTGGCCACTGCCGATCTTACGTCATTAAAGGAGGCTTTTACTTTTTCTTTGAAAACATAGGTGGCTAAAAACATCAAGGGAATCATCGAAAGGCTGACCAAGGTAAGTTTCCAATCTTGGTAAAACATAAAGCCTAAAATGACAATAATTTGTAAAATATCACCAATAATATTGGCTACGCCTTCACTAAATACGTCAGACAAGGTTTCTATGTCAGAAATTGTTCGGGTTACCAATCGACCAATGGGGGTATTGTCGTAATATTGCAGTTTAAATTGCAGTAAGTGCTCGTAAAGTTTGATGCGAATGTCTTTGATAATGGTTTGTCCTAGCCATCCTGATAAATAGGTATGGCTGTATTCCACCAAAGCTTGTAACAATAGCATGCCTATAAGTAAGCCGATAATACTGTGCAAGCCTTTGATATTGCCTACCGCAATGTATTGGTCAATGGCGATTTGAACCAAATGAGGACGCAATGGGCCTAGTACCGCAAGGCTAACGGTAAAAAAAATGAGTATATAAAATTTCCCTCGGTAAGGTTTAGCATACTTAAATAAGCCCCTTAAGGTGGGGATATCTAAAATTTTTCCTGCAGGGGTTTTGTCTTCTTTTTTCAAGGGTGTTTTTTTGAGCAGCTAAAAATACAAAAATGTAAGTCGTGCAGCACTATTTTTTTTGAATTGCTACGTGTTTTTTTGAAGCACATTTGTCAACATGGCTCCAATAGGTCTGATTGATACAATACTTCACTTAAATACAAACCATCTGCAGGGGCGGCGGCGGCAGTTTTATCAATATTTTTGGCCAATATCAAGTCCTCAAATTCGGCGATGCTTCTTTTACCTTGGCCAACTTCTATGAGCGTCCCTACCAGTAGTCTCACCATTCCTCTTAAAAAACGATTGGCACTGATGTTGAAAATCAATAAACCATCGCGTTGTTGCCAGGAAGCATGGGTAATCGTACATAAATGATGCGCTTGCTGCGGCGCTATTTTACTGAAAGATTTGTAATCATTGTATTTTAACAGCAGTTGCGCGGCTTCATTCATTGTTTCCATAGCCAAAGGTTTAAAAATAAATCCAGCCAATTCTTTTAAAAAGGGATTGGGACTAGGGCTAAGGAGGTATTCATAAGAACGGGAATAGGCATCAAAGCGGGCATGGGCGTCGGGTTTCGTTGCTTTATAAATGCCATTGACGACAATGTCTTTGGGTAATAAAGCATTGAACTTAATAAGGTGCTGGTAATTGCTTAACGTTAACTCAGAATCAAAATGTACCCATTGGTGTTTGGCATGCACTCCCGTATCCGTTCTGCCACTGCCGGCCGTTTCTATGGGGTGTTGCAATATTTTTTCCAACACTTTGTTCAATGCTTCTTGCACCGTATAGGCATTTTGTTGCATTTGCCAACCGTGAAAATGGGTGCCTTTGTAAGCAATGTCAAGAAAGTAGCGCATAGATAGAAGAACAAAATTTTATCAAAAGTAAGTAAATATTTTGGAGCTAGATGATTTTCTATAGGGAATTACAGGGTAAATGCATTTAAATGGTGGTTGTATTTGAATGAATAGAAGATACAAAGAAGCATCATCAGCGTTTATCCGCATAATCTGCTCAATCTGTGTTCAATTTTTATTTATGCTTTAAAAGAATAAATAAATGGCACGCAGATGATACGGATTTGGCGTATTTTCACGGATATATAACGCTATGTTTTCAATTTATTCCATTATTTTAATGCGTTTGCCCTGGGGGAATGATTGCTTTTTTTGCATTTCCCTTGAGCCTATATTTGTACATTTTTGTAAATCATGCTTTTTTAAATCGTATTTCGATGTGCTTCTGGTTTAAACCTGAGGGATATATCCCGAAGCGTAGGAATTGTTTGCACTTTCCTAAAAATCGGGACGAATGCTGATTGCCAGCGGCAAAGGAGTAGCCCTATCTATACAAATTAATATATCAGCTATGACCACAAAAAATCATCGAGAGGTTTATTTTATATAGAATGTTTCTTATTTTTAGCCATCCATGCCATGGGAATTCTAATATGAAAAAAAACAGCCTTATTGTCTTTCTTTTAATGATCACCTATTGTGGTGTTGCCCAATCCAAACTTCCGGTAACGGTAACGGATGTTTTTCAAAACCGCGTATTTCGTGCCCATTATTTTGGAGGCTTAAGGTGGTTGGGAAATGCTGCGTTTTATACTTCTATGGAAACTTTAGGGGCACATACCATAATTTTAAAACACCAAAATCCTGATGGAAAGGTGGTAGATACAATTTTAAATACCCGTAATCTCCAAGACAGTGCTTTGGCTGTTATTGAAGAATATACATGGAGTAGCCAAGAAAATTTATTATTGCTTGAAACTGCCAGTGAACCCATTTATCGCCGTTCAAGTAAAGCCCGTTATGATGTGTATCATTTACAAACCAACACGATTCAGCCCATTGCTGCAGGTAAAAAATGTGCTTACGCCACCTTTTCTCCTGATGGCAATATGGTCGCTTATGTGAGGGACAATAATTTGTTTGTCACCAATTTACAAACAATGCAAGAAACGCCCATTACCACCACGGGTGAATTGCATAAAATTATTCATGGCAGTACCGATTGGGTCTATGAAGAAGAGTTTGAGTTTGCGAAGGCCTTCTTTTGGTCTCCAGATAGTAAAAAAATAGCTTTTTATAGTTTTGATGAAACGGCGGTGAAAGAATATAACATGCAAACTTGGGGGGGATTATATCCCAAAGATTATAAATTCAAATACCCTAAAGCGGGAGAAGCCAACGCCGTTTTGTCTATTAGTGTGTATGATGTCATGACGCAAACGACCAAACAAGTGGATGTAGGTACCGATAAAGATATTTATATTCCGCGTATGTTATGGACCAAGGATGCCAATGTGTTGGCCTTGAAAAGATTAAATCGCTTGCAACAGAAGCTGGAAATCATCCATGTAGAGGTTTCAAGTTTGGTAAACACCATCGTATATACCGAACGTGCAGATACCTATGTTGAAATCAACAATGATTGGCACTATTTGGCAGACAATACTTCCTTTATTATCAGTAGTGAAATGGATGGCTTTAGGCATTTGTACCGCTACGATATGAATGGCAAACTTATGAACCAAATTACGAAAGGGAATTGGGAGGTCACTAGCATGGTGGGGGTCGACGATGCTAAAAAAGTACTGTATTTTACTGCTTCAGCAGTGTCTCCAATGGAAAATCATTTGTATGTGATTGGCTTGGATGGTTTACATCAATCAGCTTTAACCAGTATGCATGGTAGCCATGAAATAGAAATGAGTCCCGATTACCAGTATTATGTCGATTACCATTCTGATATCAATACACCGCCAAAGGTCACCTTGTTTAACACCAAAAAAAAAGTAGCACTTAAAACCTTGGAAGACAATGCCCAGGTGAAAGAGAAGTTATCGCAATACCAAATTTCTCCTGCTCAGTTTTTTCATTTTACCACCACCGAAAATGTGCTTTTAAATGGGTGGATGATCAAGCCAATTCATTTTGATTCAACCAAAAGATACCCCGTACTGATGTATGTGTATGGAGGACCTGGTGTACAAACCGTGGCCGACGAATGGATGGGTGGCAAATATTTATGGCACCAGGCTTTGGCTAATTTGGGCTATTTGGTTGTTTCGGTCGATAATCGTGGCACAGGAGGGAGAGGAACAGCATTTAAAAAATGTACCTACGGAAAATTAGGAGAACTAGAAACCAAAGATCAAATTGAAGCAGCGGCCTTTTTACGCAGTTTTGATTTTGTAGACAGTAGTAGAATAGGCATTTGGGGCTGGAGTTATGGCGGTTATGTATCGAGTTTGAGTATTTTATATGGCAATGCTATTTTCAAGATGGCCATGGCTATTGCCCCTGTAACAAGTTGGCGATTTTATGACAATGTTTATACCGAACGGTATCTTAAAACACCCCAACTCAATCCTGAAGGGTATGATCAATATTCTCCGATAACAGTAGCCGATAGGTTACAAGGAAAATACTTAATTGTGCACGGCACCAGCGATGATAATGTACATTATCAAAACAGCATTGCCATGCAAGAAGCCTTGATCAAAGCCAATAAACAGTTTAGTTCCTTTAGTTATCCAAATAAAGCCCATGGTATTTCGGGAGGTACTACAACGCTACATTTGTTTACCATGCTTACTGATTTTGTATTGAAAAATCTTTAAAAAAAACAGTAGCAACCGTTTTAAACGATTGCTACTGTTTGGTAATTGTATCGATACGATGGGATTTCGAAGCCCTATTTGCGCCTGCTTAAAAACAGTATAATTAGGGATAATTAGCGATTTAGGACATTTGTTTTAAATCAAGTGCACGACTATTGGGATTGATTTTTTAATATGCTTTGCACGAGTTGTTGGAATACTAAAAGGAAAAAGGATTTAAGGTGCTTTTAAAGATATAATGCAGCAATACTAAGGTTTGGACGTGTCCGCCGTGGTGGAAGAGGCTATTCATTGCATACCTCGCTGCGCTGCGGGTTTATCATTCCTATCCTTCACACAAAGCCACCACTAAACCTTTTACTAAAAATGCAACAAATAACAACTTTACACTTTACACTTTCTACTTTACACTTTCTACTTTACACTTTCTACTTTACACTTTCTACTTTCTACTTTCTACTTTCTACTCTGTACTCTACACTAAAAACTCAACACTCCTTATTTGTTGCTTTTGAGTTTTTCAATGAGCCCAATTTAGCCAACACTAATTTTAACCATGTCGTCATAGTTTAAATATTGTTGTGCAATTTCTCTGACGGTTTCGGCAGAAATTTGGCTGATGGTTGCATAATACCTGTCGTAATAATCATAGTTCAATTTGCTGTAATGTAGCGTTTTGTATTTGTCAATGAGGCTAAACGGGGTGTTGATACTTCCCATAAAAGAGCCTAAAATATAGTTTTTGACAATGGCTAATTCTTCCTCGTCAACCAAGGTGGTTTGAAGGATGTTGATTTCTTTTGCGATCTCTTCTAATGTTTGAGCAGCTACTTCTTTTTTTACATCGGTGCCAATCACCAAATAAGCTTCGTGCTCAAAAACGTTTATACTAGAGCCGATGCCATAGGTGAAACCTTTGTCTTCTCGTATGTTTTTCATTAACCTAGAGCCAAAAAAACCGCCAAGTATTTCATTCACGACTAAGAATTTTTGGTAATCAGGATGAGTTCTGTTCATGATTTGTTTACCCAAACGAATGGACGTTTGTAAAGCGCCTTCTTTTTCAATGCTAAAGTTTTTCACCTTGTCGCCGGTTGTAACAATGCTTTTATTGGTGGCGATTACATTGGTGTGTTGTCCAAAATTGTCGTTTAACAATTTAAAAATAAGGTCTTGGTCATAGCTTCCAGCTACAAAAATCTGAAGGTTATGAAGGCCTTTGATGAATTGTTGGTAAAATTTTTTAACTTGGTCAATGGCTAATTGCTCCACTTCTTTGACTTCAAAATTGCTACCATAAGGATGCTTCGTGCCAAATAGTTTTTCTCTAAAAAGTCTCGACGCTACAAAGGAAGTTTTTTCTAAGTTTACTTTTAAACCTTGGTTAGTGATGTTTTTGAGGTTTAAAAAATCTTGTGTTTTATATTGGCTGTCTTGAAGTAAATCAGCGACAAGGGGAATCAGTGTTTTTAAATGTTTTTCGAGCGCATATAAGGTAATGTTTATCCTGTCGGCCCCATGGTTGAATTCAAGAAAAGCACCATAGTTGGCGATAAATTCAGCAATTGCTGTCGCATTTAGTTTGCTTGTGCCTTCATTGAGCATTTTTAAAGCAAAATAGGATTGGCCTTTTTCAAGTTCGTTCCAAGTGCCTGCATTGATGATAAATTCAATGCGAACAATTTTTTGTTCCCCTAAATTGATAAAATGAACGCCTGTACCATTGCTTAAGGCATGGGAACTTGCTTTTGCTAAGTTGAATTGCTCAATCGCTTGAGGCATAGGAGGGGTTTTTCTATCTAAAGTCATGTCTGTATTTTAAAATGCAAAAAGCCCAGAATTTGTGCTGGGCTTTAGAGTTGTATTGTTTAAGGTGGCCTTATTCTTTAACGGAAGCGGTTGCTTTGTCAAAATTAAATGAAAGCGAGAATCTCAAGGTTTCAGCCAAAGGATTGTTTTGTTCAAATGGTACCAAATAGGCTACATCTAGGGTGAACACTTGGTATTTTACCCCAAAGCCAGCGGTGATGTATTTTCTATTGCCTTTCATTTTGCTTTCATTAAAATATCCCCCACGAATGGCAAATAAGTTATTGTACCAATATTCAAGCCCTGAAGAAATGGTGATTTCTTTTAATTCTTCACTTATTCCACCTGGGGCATCAGAGAAAGAACCAAACATACCACTTAAAACCCCATCACTAGGTGCTTTTCCTGCCACAATAACATTGGTTCTGTTGCCGTTTTTATCAACCCCGTATTGAGGTGGGGTGGGTACCATTAGTTTATTGGCATCAAGCGAGAATACGATTTTGTTGTAAGGGTCTAATTCATGTGTAAAGGAAGTTCCTAGTCTTAGATTGGTAGGGATAAAATCTTTTTGACTCTCATTGGAATAAGAAATCTTAGCACCAACATTGGATATATTTGCCCCGAGGGCTAAATTGTTTTTTGTTCCTTTGATGTTGATTGGTTTGGTGTAAAAATAACCTACGTCCGCTGCCACTGTTTTCCCAGCCGCAGCGGGTTCTGCTCCTGAAGAAGTAGCAATACTACCGGCAAGGTTTGAATAAATAAATTTCAAAGAAACCGCAACGCCCATATTCGTAGATAATTTACGACTGTAGGTTCCTGCAAGTGCAAATTCGTTAGGCGAAAATTTATTTAGATTTTGACCTAAATTGTCGGTGAATTGAATTTGGCCTAAGTCAAAATAAGTCATCGAAAGCCCGATTACTTCTTCTTTTCTGATTTTCATGTAAGCAGATACGTACGACAAGGCCATGTCATTGACTAGTTTTCTTAACCATGGATTGTATGAAATCGCAACGCCATAGCCTTTGTCTATAAAAGCTAATTTAGCCGCATTCCAATACGATGCGTTTACATCAGGTGTTGTGGCTACACCCACATCACCCATCGCACCACCCCTAGCATCGGGTGTGATGTTTAAAAAAGGCACCGCTGTGGTAATCGGGTTGGGGCCATCGCTTCCATTGAATTGGCCTGTGGTAACTTGTGCCCAAGCGCTACCCAATACGGAGCTTGCACTGATGATGGATAAAAAAAGCTTTTTTAACATGGATTTTTTTTAAATGATTGTTAATTGAGGATGACAAGCTTTTCGTAACGATGAACCACTGCCCCGTCTATTTTAGAACCTACTTTGACTTTATAAACGTAAACTCCTTTGCCTATATTGTCACCAAAATCATCTTTACCGTCCCAAGATAAGTCAGAAAAATGAGAATTGCTACTCACGATTTCTGTTTCAAGTGTTTTTAAAAGTTTACCAGAAGCCGTAAATACTTGTATCTGAACCGATAAGTTGTCGCCAGCCCTGTTGTGGTCAAAGTGAAAAGTGGTATGGTTATTAAATGGGTTAGGGTAATTTAATACATGGTTAAGGGCAATTTTGTCTGAATTGGCTACAATAAATTCTAAGGTATTTTCTCCAGAGTTATTGTAACTGTCCCAAGCCTTCACCTTAATGGAGTGCAATCCTGGCGATAAATTTGACAGTCGATATGCGGCTTTACCTTCTTTATAGTTGTCTTTGGTTGAGGTATAGTATTTGTTTAACACTAAAATATTGGCAGAATTATTATCAAGCATGGCGGTTAATTCATGACCAACGCCTGCTCCGGTGATATTAATACCTCCTTCATCAAACAATTTGGTGATAAGCAATGGCGAAGCATTGCTCGTTCCTCCTTGAACAAAAGATTCGTCATTTAAAAAAATGGAAACTTTAGGTGGGGTGATGTCTGTAG
>JBEAZU010000357.1:0-2979 GCA_041169945.1 Bacteroidota bacterium | reverse complement strand
AAAAACAACATGCTTACCTTTTTACAGGCCGCCAATATTTGCAATGGAAAAGTTGTCAATTTTCAAAACGATTTCCCTGTCCGTCATTTGCTCACAGACAGCAGGAAAGCGATTATTTCTGATGCCTCTCTATTTTTTGCCATCAAAGGCGAACACCATAATGGCCATCAATTTCTAAAAGAATTATACAAAAAAGGCATCAAACAATTTGTAGTAGAACGCGAAGCGCATGTACTCAAAAGCATGTTGCCTGGTGCCAATATTATTGAAGTAAAGTCTTCAGTGATTGCGCTACAACAAATTGCGGCACATTACCGAAATACTTACCTTATTCCGGTGATAGGCATTACGGGTAGCAATGCCAAAACCATCATCAAAGAATGGCTTGCACAATTGTTGAGTAAAGATTTTAACATTGTGAGAAGCCCCAAAAGTTACAACTCTCAAATTGGGGTACCATTGTCGGTGTGGCAAATAAACCCTAACCATAACTTAGCCATTTTTGAAGCAGGCATCTCTAAACCTGGAGAAATGGAGTTGCTGCAAAAAGTAATTAAGCCTACCATTGGCATATTTACCAATATTGGTACCGCACACAGTGAAGGCTTTGAGACGGATGAACAAAAAATTTCGGAGAAATTAAAATTGTTTCGAGAAAGCGAATTGTTGTTTTACTGCAAAGACCATTCCTTGGTAGACGAGGTCATTAAAACTACTTTCAAAGGCAATTTACCCCGTTTATTTACCTGGTCAAGGCTAGACGAATCGGCAGATTTAAAAATTGACATTATCCGTCGTGACATACAAGAAACAATTATTGAAATCAATTCTTGCCATGCGTCGTATCATCAAAAATATGCCATATTCAAAATCCCATTTACCGACGATGCCTCTATAGAAAACATGATCCATTGCATTTGTGTAATGGTATTTTTAAAGGTAGAGGCCGTGGAAATCCAAAACAGGATTCGTTTATTGAAGCCTATTTCCATGCGATTGGAATTGAAAGAAGGCATCAATGGCTGCACCATCATCGATGACACCTACAACAATGATTTGGCAGGATTAAAACTTGCCTTAGACTTTTTAAGTCAACACAAACCACAAAGCAAAAAAACAGTCATCCTTTCGGAAGTCCTTGAATCGGGCATTGCTGACGAAGATTTATACCAACGCATTGCTGATTTACTTGCCGATAAAAACATTGATAGGCTCATAGCTGTAGGCGAAAAGATGTGCATTTACAAACATTTATTCAAGAAAAATAGCAAGTTTTATCCCGACACCACCACATTCTTAGAGACAGTAGACAAGAAAATTTTCAACAACGAAATTATCTTGCTGAAGGGGGCAAGGGTATTTGGCTTTGAGCAAATTGTAAATATCCTCGAACAAAGGGTACATGGCACCATACTCGAAATCAACTTAGACGCCTTGTCCCACAACCTTAACTTTTACCGCAACAAACTCAAAAACAATGTCAAAATCATGTGCATGGTAAAATCACATGCCTATGGGGCTGGCATAGTAGAAGTGGCGCATTTATTACAATTCCATAGGGTCGATTACCTCTCTGTGGCCTATGTTGATGAAGGGGTTTTGCTGAGAGAAAATGGCATTTCCATTCCGATCATGGTCTTGAATCCCTCTCCACAAACTTTTGATAAACTATCAACTTATAACCTAGAACCCGAAATTTACAGCCTGTCTTTACTCAACGACTATTTAGAATACATCAACCACAAACCGGCCACCATTCACTTGGCTTTAGACACTGGCATGCATCGTTTGGGTTTTGAAGAGGACGACATAAGTCAATTGGTAAACATCCTAAGGTCTAAAAACCACCTTAAAGTGGCGTCTATTTTCAGCCATTTGGTAGGGGCTGACGAAGACCAATTCAATGCCTTTTCTGAAAATCAAATTGAGCTCTTCAAAGCAATGGCTAACAAAATTGAACTTGGCTTGGGCTATAAAACCAACAAACACATTTTAAATTCGGCAGGAATCGTTCGATTCCCTAAAGCACAATTCGACATGGTGCGATTAGGCATTGGTTTATATGGCATTGAAGCAACAGGCCTAGAGCAAGAGGGCTTACAAACCGTAGGCACGTTAAAAACCATTATCTCTCAGATCAAAGCAATCAAAAAGGGCGAAACGGTCGGTTATAGCCGCAAAGGAAAAGTAAATGACGACATCACCACGGCTACCATTGCCATCGGTTATGGGGATGGATTTAGCAGGCGTTTTAGCAATGGCGTGGGCTTTGTATACATCAAAGGACAAGCAGCACCCATCATTGGCAACGTGTGCATGGACATGTGCATGGTGGACATCACCAATATTGACGCCAAAGAAGGCGATGAAGTAATTGTGTTTGGAAAAGATTTACCCATTTCGACTTTGGCCAAAGCCATCGACACCATTCCGTATGAAATATTGACCAACGTAAGTGAAAGGGTGAAAAGGGTGTTTTATTCGGAGTAGCTTTAAAGTATTAAGTACAGAGTACAGCGTACAGAGTACTGAGTACTGAGTATTGAGTACAGAGTACTGAGTACTGAGTACTGAGTACTGAGTACTGAGTACAGCGAAAATTTGTACCCTGTACCCTGTACCCTGTACCTTGTACAGCCTTGGTACACGTCACCACTGCGTTCAGACGTGCACCAGCGCACCGGAAGTTCACAGGTGCCAACTAGAGAACTCATCTCCAATGGATGGTTAATGGTCAGCTCCCTCTTCTTCGGAGAGGGTTGGGGGAGGCTTTTGAGCTCTTTTTCTGGCGCAGGTCTTCCGCTTTTGGGGGAATAAAAAACAAAATTGAACACAGATTTGGCGGATTAAGCAGATTTTCACGGATTTTAAAGTATCAAAATTATTTAACTTAACGCCTTGGTTACCTTGTACTTTGTACTTGTCAATGCCTGAAATAGATTGACCGTTTTATAAAGTCAAAAATATAAAATAAACTCT